>NZ_JAUAOA010000004.1 GCF_030542965.1 Azotosporobacter soli | reverse complement strand
TGAACTGAACCAATAAAAACGGACAATGACAAAACACCCCCAGTTGTAGATAATTAATCTATGACTGGGGGTGTTCATATGTCAGGGCAAAGAGGAATAAAACATTTTGGAGAACACATTATTCTCGACGTTCTAAAAATGAAAGAAGAAGGCAAAACGAATCGTGAAATTAGCGAGTTCTATGGATTTAAGGATAAATACGTAATCAAAGAACTAATCCGAAGACACAACCGAAAACAAAAGATGATTGAATCTGGAATTATTCCACGGAAAAAAGGCAGACCGCCTAAAAGCTATGTTACCATACAGGATAAAAGAGATAATGAAATCAAGCGTTTAAAGATGGAAAACGAACTATTACGTTCTTTTCTTCAAATCGTTGGAAGGAAGTGAGGCCATCTGTAAAATACATGGCAATTTATAAAAACCAAGACAGCTATTCTATCTCTGCAATGTGTGACTTTTTTGATGTATCACGCAGTGGGTACTATGATTTTGTTCATCGCATGAATCAACCGAATCGCAATGAACGAATCGTAGCAGAAATTGCGGTATGCCAAGAAATATCAAAAAGAACGTATGGATATCGAAGGGTTCATTTGTGGCTTCAACAGAATAGAAATATATTTATTGATCCGAAAACCGTTCTTCGCTTAATGAGCAAATATAATTTATTATCTCAAATTCGCCGACGTAAAAAATACAAGAGAATGCAGCAACAACTTCATAAATATGAAAATCTACTCAATCGTGATTTTGAAGCAACTGCGCCGAATCAGAAATGGGTTACCGACATTTCATACATCCATACACTCCAAGGAATCCTGTATTTATCAATGATACGCGATGCGTTTGATCGCAGTATTATTGCTTATAAAACAGGAACAGAACAAACTGTAAATTTAGTTCTTGAAACAATTCGAACTGCCATGAAAAAGGAAAAAGTCACTACAGAGCTGCAACTCCATAGTGACCAAGGGTTTCAATACACTTCACAGGGGTATTTTAACCTAACTAAAGAGTATGGTATTACACCGTCCATGTCAAGGCGAGGAAATTGTTATGATAACGCATTAGCTGAAAACTTTTTTAGTATTTTGAAAGCAGAATGCATTTCGAGAATACATCTCAAAACATTTGCAGAGGCTAACGAGGTTATCGATGAGTATATCTATTTTTATAATTTTGAACGCATTCAACTAAAAACAAAACTGACACCGTATGAAAAACGATGCCAGTTTGCGTAATTTAAAGCTATTCTACTTCTGGGCGTTTTATTTTATGTACGTTGTTTCTGGTTCAGTTCACTTACGCAAACGTGGCAATCTTTTTCCCCAAGCAGTTCGCTTTTTATTTTTCCGCGCCGTATTTTTTTGTCAAACGCAATCGCCCGTCCTGATGCGAAACCACCATCGCCGCACCGAGCGAATACGCTGCGGAACTATCCGGCGCACCTTCATCAACGCCGGCATTCCAGGACAAAAAGACAAATTCGCCATTTGGCGCCGCAATAATGCGACCTGTGTATTGTCTCCTTTCCGTACCGCTTAAGACAGGATGCGGCTCCGCCAACGTAAACTCGCCGTCGAGCGACTCGGCTGTCAGATATAAAACACCGGTCTGCGGCAACTCCGGCGCAATCGCTTGCCGGTAGGCTTCGCTATACCATTCTTCCTTTACTGCGAACAACATATACCATTTTCCTTGATGCCAATGCAGCGACGGGACTTCCATGTCGGTAAACAAGCCCGGCGAAGCCGCCGGCGGCAACGTCTCCCAGTGAAATAAATCTTTCGAGCGGGCGCGTCCGATGCAGCCGCGCGCCTTCGGATCGCTGCGCTGCCGATCCCTTGCCGTAAAAAATGCATAATACCACTCACTCGTTTCATCCTTGACGACAAACGGGTCACGCCAGCCTTCATGTTTATTGTGCGCCTCCGTTACGCTTTCATAATAACGATAGTCCGCAGTCAAAACCGGATTAGCGACGTATTTTTCCCAGCTCAGCAAGTCATCCGATAGCGCAAGGCCAATGCGCTGCGTGTGTCCGATATATCCGTCGTCGGCAACATCTTCCTGGCAGCGCGCCGTATAGAACATATAGTAACGTCCGTCTTTTTTTATTGTGCAGCCGGTCCAAAGCGACACGCTGTCCCACTGCGCCGGCTCGTCGGCTGCCTGCAGCGCGCAGTCTTTTTCCGTCCAATTGCATAAATCGCGCGATACCGCATGTCCGATGCTGGAACGGCGATGCCGTTGACGCGGCGTAAGCGATGCGTCAGCCTGCAAATAAAACAGATGATAGTCGTCCTGTTCACGATACAGCCAAAAATCCCAAAGATATTGTCCCTTAGGCCGATAGATTGCGTTCATTTTCCGTCTCCTTTTCCGCGTTTGCATCTTTAAAGCCGAGCAGACAAACGCTGGCAAACGCGCCGCCAAACGCCAACGCCATACCGATCAAATAATGCAGTGCGCTGGCCGGCTGCACAATCGACAAACCAGGAATCCCGGTCAGACCAACCGCCGTCATGCCAACCTTCATAAACACGACATATGCGCCGCCAAGCGCGCCGCCAATGGCCGCCGCAATAAAAGGTCGTCCCAGACGTAAATTGACGCCGAAAATGGCCGCTTCAGTAATGCCGAGTAAGCAGGAGGTTGCCGCCGGAATGGCAATCGCTTTTATTTTCTCGTCGCGGGTCTTAAAATAAACCGCCAGTGCCGCACCGCCTTGCGCAACATTGGCCATCGACCAAATCGGCAAGAGAAAATTGCGTCCGACATTTTTTATCAATTCCGCTTCAAAGGCATGAAAACTGTGATGCACGCCGGTGATGACAATGGTCGAATACAAACCGCCAAAAAGCAATCCGGCCAACAATCCTGCCTGATCATACACCAACGCCAGCGTTGTGGAAATGCCGTTGCCGAGAAAGCGGCCTGCCGGGCCAATCGCCGCCAGCGTAATCAAACCTGTCAGCACAATCGTGGTGAACGGCGTTACGATAATATCGAGCGCATTCGGCACGAAACGCCGCACGGTTCGCTCTACGCCGCCCATCACCCAGACCGCGAACAATACCGGCAACACGGTTCCCTGATAACCGACCATGCCGATGCTGACGCCGAACACTTCGATCGTTTTTTCAATGCCGCCACCCAACGTCCAGGCATTTTGCAGCGCCGGATGAATCATAATGCCGCCCAGCGCAGCCGCCAAAAACGGATTGGCGTCAAACTCTTTGGCCGCGCTGAAGGCGACCAGCACCGGCAAAAAGACAAAAGCCGTATTGGCAAACATGTCCATCACCATAAACAAGCCGCTGTCGCCATTTACCCATTGAAAGGTTTTAGCCATGCCAAGCGTCCCCATCATCAAACCGCTGGCAACGATAGCAGGGATAATCGGCACAAACACATTCGACATCGTCCGCGCCAAACGCTGCAGCGGGTTCAACTTTTTCATCGCCGCCCGCTTTACCTCACTCGTCGTCGCAGCCTGAATCTCCCCTTCGCTTGTCATATGACGGTAGACCTTATTTACCACCCCGCTGCCCAAGATAATTTGAAACTGGCCGTCAGTAGTAAAACAACCTTTCACATCGTCGAGATTTTCAATTGCAGCAACGTTCACCAACGTCATATCCTTCACCACTAAACGCAGCCGGGTGGCGCAGTGCGCTGCGCTTTCCAGATTATCACGCCCGCCCAAATGCGCCAACACTGCCTGGGCAATTTTCATCGGTTCCATGTTTATCCGCCTCGCCTTCTTTTTCTTTACACTTGTGCTATAAAAAAAGACCCAAAAACAAAGACGCTGCGCCTTTGTTTTTGGGTCTTGCCTGTTTCCAGTAACAATCCCGCCTATGCGATTTCCTTGTCTGCATAAGATCTCTTTTCTATCTGTCAAAACTCTTCCTTCGCCTGGCAAATACGTCTGAGATGCAAGGCAATGTAAGCCGCTTCGGCTTCCGACATTTCGTAGGCATAGTCGGAGCGAATGTGTGCGGCAATTTTTTGCGCACAAGCAAACTCCGCTACATATTTGCTGCGAATCATCAGCAGCAGTTCTTCTTCCATTTGATGCAAACTTTCTCCGCCAACGAGACGCTGCAAGGCAAAACGTAAGTGCGTCAATAAACGCTGATAGGAAATACTGCCTGCCGTTAAGCGCAAATTGAACTCCATTTCGATGATTTCGAGCACTTCCTTGATCATTGACGTAACATTTAACGTCGCAGCCATATCGCTGTGCTGCATCTTAGCCGTATGAATGTGCAAGGCCAAGTATCCGGCCTCGTCTTCCGGCATCACGACCTGCAAACATGTTTCGATATGCGCAAGCGCCCAACAACCAATCGCGTATTCCTGCGGATAGAGCAAGCGAATTTCCGGCAGCAGCCGGTTTTGAATCTGCAGGCCGTTTTTCTGTCGTTCAATGGCAAACGCCAGATGATCGGCGAGCGCAATATGAATATGTCCATTTAACGACGTTTTTAATTCCCTTTCCGCCTGGCTGATAATGTCTTCCGCCGTCTGTATATGCTCTTCAGGAATTTGCTTAACCAGTCTTTCAAACGCGCTGCTTTCCTGATTAGCCAAGACAAAGGTTTTTTCAATCCCCGTCTTATCCACCGGGTCGTTGTGTTTCTTTTGAAACCCCAGCGCTTTGCCCATCACAATCTTTTCCTGACCGTCTTCCTGGACGATGACCACATTGTTGTTTAGTACTTTATGGATCTTCATCGTAGGAGAAATCCTCCTCCCTCTTTTGCTGCATTGTACGGTCGGCAATAAAAAAGCCTACGCACAACAAGGACAATACCGTTCCTTGTCGCACCTAGGTCTTGCCCGCTATGCGGTAACAATCCTGCTTATTGATTTCAGCTTCATTTTATAAAGGAGGGGGCAAATTGTCAATCTATTTCTTTTCGTCTTTCCGCTCGGTTTCACAACAAGCGTTACCGTTCTAATTTTCACAGCGTCAAATCCGACTGCCGAAGACCTAAACTTTGTTCCACTACTTTATCAAGTTCCGAATCGTCCACCATTATAATATCTGCTTCCTCTTTTAACATCGCCAAAAGACAAACTGCGCCAAAGCATATTGCTCTGACGCAGTTATTCGTGTTTGTATTATACTCTAAACTTGCCAACCGCCACTTGCAATTCTTCGGCCATCCTGGCCAGCGCCAGACTGGACGTTGCAATTTCCGACATCGTCGCAGACTGCTGCTGCGTCGCGGCAGACACGGTCTCGGTTTGTGCGGCCGTATCCTTGCTGATCGCCTCGATGTCATGCACGGAAGCAACGATCTGCTGACTGCCGGAAGCCATATGCTGAATCTCGTCTGAAATGCTTCTGATTTGCACTGAGACTTCGCCGACCAACGTCACGATATCGCTAAACGCCTGTCCGGCGCTGTTAAAGACATCCGTTCCCGCTTTAACCTCGCGTGAGCCTTCCTCCATCGCGACGACCGCCTTATCGGTGTCGGTCTGAATCTCACCGATCAAATCGGCGATTTGCTTGGCCGCTTCCTGCGATTGCTCGGCCAGTTTGCGCACCTCTTCCGCGACGACCGCAAAACCGCGTCCCTGCTCGCCCGCGCGCGCCGCTTCGATCGCGGCGTTCAACGCCAACAGATTCGTCTGTCCGGAAATGCCGGCGATTGTATCGACAATCTGGCCGATTTCTTTTGAACGCTCACCCAGTTTCGTGACAACCTGTCCTGAGCTGGAAACCGTTTTTTCAATCAGCTCCATCTGACGCATCGCGGCGGTTACCGCGCTGTTGCCCTGCGTCGCAGCAGCCGAGGTCTTATCGGCCACGCCGGAAACGACATTGGCATTGGCCGCAACTTGCTCGATGCTCGCCGACATTTGTTCAACAACGATCGCCGTACTGTCGACCGCTTTCGATTGTTTTTCCGCACCATGCGCGACTTCGCCGACAGCCTCCGCCACCTGATGCGTCGCCTGCGCCGACTGTTCGGCGCTGGCTGTCAGTTCTTCGCTCGAGGCACTGACGCTCTCCGCCTGCGCCTGCACCTGCTCGACCATTTGCCGCAGGTTCAGACGCATCGCCTGGAACCCTTGCGCAAGTTGGCCGATTTCGTCCTCGGACTGCACCTGAACGCCTCGGATGCTCAGATCGCCGTCCGCTAACGCGATGCATTCATCGCGCATCAACTGTATCGGTTTGGCAAAACTCTTGCTGATATAGATAATGAAGAACACCGCGATCGCGATGAACAGCGCCGAAATCAGCAGTAGCGTATTCGCGAGTTTTTGCGTCGCCTGCGTCACCTCAGACTCCGGCGCCGATACGACCGTGATCCACTTTTGGCTGCCCGGTAGCTGCAGCGGGGCAAAGACGCCGACATGCTTGACGCCGTCGAGATTCGTATATTGACCGATCACCTGCTTATCCGCCTTGGCGGCTTCAAAGAGCGCGGTGAGGTTTTGATCGACTTCGCTTACTTTCGTCTTCAGTTCGGGATCGATCTGTTTTTGCGCGACATTCAAGCGGCCGTTCAATTCCGGCTGTCTGCCGTGCGCCACGATTGTGCCGGAACTGTGGATGATCGTGACAAAACCGCTCTCTTTGAAGCGGCTCTCTTTGATCAATTCCGAGATCCGCTCGAGCGAGACATTGCCGGTAATGATGCCGACCAGTCTTCCGTTTTCCAGCACCGGCAACGCGATGATGATCGCCTGTTTGCCGTTAGCCCTGGCCAGAATCGGGTCCGAGATGTATGTCTTCTTCGTGCTGACCACCTGCTTCACATATTCACGATCCGCCACGTTGGTCGTGCTTCCGTCATAGCGAACGCCGCTGCCGTTTGGCTGCAGAAAGTTGATATTGTCAAAGTCACCGGTTCGTTTATGCGTTTCCGCCAGCAGCCTGACAATTTTCGCCGTATCGGCATTCTCATGGATCGTCCAATTGCTGGCCAGATCTTCCAGCTCTACGACCCGGTCATCAACAATCGCGCGAATTTGATTCGAATAATCTGCGTTGATCGACAGCGCCGTTTCATTGGAACTTTTCGTCAATGCTTGCGTTGAAAAATAATAACTTACGCCGGAAAGAACCAAAAAAGAAAAAACGAAAAACGGCAGCAACATCATTAACAAGCGCGTGCGTACTTTGGTAATCCTCACCATATACCCCTCCCATTCATACTGTATTATTATACATCCTTCCTATCTTTTTTCAAATAATCGACCTTTTTTTGGACCAATCTCACCCTTTTCTCCAAACATACGAAAACCACCTGCCACTTAACATTTTTTTAACAAAAAGCTCCTACCTTAGAACGGCAAGAGCTTTTCAACGCTTTTTATTCTATGCTGGCATGCATTTTAGGAAAGCGAATTTCAAAGACTGCACCTTCGCCCAAGCGGCTACGGCAGTTTACTGTGCCTTTAAAGATTTGCCTAACGATATTATACAAAATATGCAAACCCAACCCGGTGTTTCCGCCGCTGCGGTTGCTGGTAAAAAAGGGATCAAATATTTTCGATAACGCATCCGGCGCAATCCCTTTTCCGTCATCCTGATACAACAAAACAAACTCATTGCCTTCTTCCGCGAATGAAATTTTGATCGTTCCTGAAACACCGTCTTCGTAGCCGTGAATCAAACTGTTCATCAGCAAATTCATCATTACTTGGGCAAACGGTCCTGGATAACTATCAATCACAATTTCGTCCCGGCAATCAATCTGAATTTGGTGCTTCGTCTTTTTCAGTCTCGAATGCAAACTACGCAGGATGTCTTCCAGATAATCCTTGACATTGAAACTTCGCTGCTGTTCGCTGATCTGATCGACCGATACCTGCTTGAAGCTTTGCACTAGGCTTGCCGTGCGATTTAAATTTCCCAGTAATATTTGTGCCGCTTCCTGACAGTCCTGAAAATAATCCGTCAGTTCCTGGCGTCGCAATACGCCCTGCGCCATTTTCTCCGCCGCGCGTTGCGTGATTTCCGTCAAATGCGAAGCCAGCGTGACGCCAAGGCCTACCGGCGTGTTTATTTCATGCGCCACTCCGGCAACCATGCTGCCTAGTGCCGCCATTTTTTCCGCTTCCACCAGTTGGTTGTGCATTTTCGTCAGCTGCGTGAATGCATTTTGCAGCTCTTCGTTTATCGCGCGCAATTCTTCGTTCGCCGCCATTAATTCCTGCGTGCGGCTTTCCACTTTCTCTTCCAGTTGGTCATGCGCCCTGCGCAATTCATCCATCGAGCGCTTGCGTTCCGTGATATCGCGCGCGACGATCACTACATAATAGAGCGCGGCAAAGACAACGATGCGAAAACTGATCTCTACCGGCATAACTGCACCGTCGCCGCGTTTCAACTCGGTCACCAGCATGATCTTCTCTTCCGTTTCCGTAGCCTGTCCGCTTAATTTTTCGATCAGCGGTTCCAGCAAGCCCGGAAAAAACAAATCATAGATCGAAGTTTTTTTTAGTGCTTCCTCTTCATAGCCAAGCTGACTGCGCGCCGAAGCGCTGACGTCGATCAAAGCGCCGTCAGCCGCCCGCGCCAGAAAAATATAATCGTTGCAATGGTCGAGCAGCGTCTTAAAACGCTCCAGTTCATCGAGGCGCTCCTGCAGTTCCGGATAATAACTCTTGCGCATCGACACGTCGCCCAAGCCGATCAGTTTTTCGCGCAATTCCGCGCTGTTTTCTTTCGCATCAGAATGCCTGTTCATACACTTCTTCCACCTCGCGCCGGGTCAGCACCCGCGGATTCGTTGCCATACAGACATCTTGCACCGCATATCCCGCCAGACTGGGAACCTGCTCCCGTGTCATCCCCAGTTCGCGCAACGTGCGGGACAAGCCAACCGATCTGCGAAAACGCGCCAGTTCATGCACCAGCGCATGCCGCTGTTCCTCCTGCGACAAGTTCCTCAGGTTCAGCCCCATCGCTTCGCCGATCACATTATAACGCTCCGGACAGGCCGAAAAATTCATCGCCACGACATGTTCGAGCAGGATCGCATTGCACTCGCCATGAGGCAGGTCGAGCAAACCGCCCAGACTATGCGCCAGCGCATGCACTGCGCCTAAGATCGCGTTGGAAAAAGCCAGCCCGGCTTCCATGCTGGCCAGCATCACCTGCGCGCGGTAGTTCACTTCCTGCGGCTGTGCGATCGCCAGCGGCAGATAGGTATGAATCAGGCGGATCGCCTCCAGTGCGTGCAGATCGGCCAGCGGCCAATGAACGTTCGAGACATAGGCTTCGATCGCATGCACCAGCGCATCGACGCCGGTACAGGCCGCCAGATAGTCCGGCATCGTCAGCAAGGTGTTCGGATCGATCAAGGCGATATCCGGCACGATCGTCTTACTGACGATCGCCATCTTTACGTGACGCTCTGAATCGGTAATGATCGCAAACTGCGATACATCGGCTGAACTTCCCGCCGTCGTCGGAACGCAAAGCAAAGGCGGCATCGGATGCGCCACCTTGTCCACTCCCTCGAACTCGCGGATATCGCCGCCATTGCTGGCAACGATGCCGATCGCCTTCGCGCAGTCCATCGGGCTGCCGCCGCCGACCGCCAACAATGCATTGCAGCGCTGCGCGTGGTAAAACTGCGCTCCGGCCATGACCTGATGATCGCGCGGGTTCGCGCTGATCTCGGCAAAAACTTCATAAGACAGCCCCGCCTCCGTCAGACTGTCTGTGACGCGTTTCGTCCAGCCTGCCGCGATGACGCCGCTGTCACTGACGACCATGACCTTTCGTGCGCCGAGATTGACGGCATACCGTCCCGCCAAGTCGATCGCGCCTAAACCGAATATGATTTCAGGGGCAACAAACTTTTTCAGTTCCCATTGTTTCTCCATTTCTTTACCCCCTTTACTAGCCGCATAGTATTAGCACTTACTTCGCCATCATCGCATAAAATCCCTTGCCTTTTTCTGCCAAAAAGAGCCTTGCAAAATTTTCATTTTCGCATGGCTCTTCGTCGACCGTTCTCGGCCTTTTTTCAGTTTTCCCTGCGCGCGTCAAAAGCCTCTACTTGGCGGCAGCAGCCGCTTCTTCGATGCTGACGCGTTCCTCCAGGTTCAAGATGTTCTGCGGATTCAAGATGATGATGATCCGCTCATCCATTTTCCCGATTCCTTCAATATACTTCGCACTGATTCCGCTGACAAACGTCGGCGCCGCCTGTATGTCCTCCTCTTCCAGCTTCATGATGTCCGTGACCTCATCGGCGATGCAGCAGGCATTCGACTCGCCGATGTTGAGCATGATGAACTTGCTCTCTTCATCCATTTCGCGCGGCACAAGACCGAATTTATGCCGCAGGTTCAATACGTAATTGATGCTGTTTCGCACATTGATGATCCCTTCGATCACTTTCGACGTGCCCGGCATCGTCTTGATCGTGAATTTTTTGGCGCGCAGAATTCCGTTGACTGCCGAAACGTCAAAGCCGTATTCTTCTTCGTTTATCGAGAAAACGACAAATTGCTTGCTCACCAATTTCGCCTCCTTTCAGCCGAATCGGCTCATCAGCCGCCTTTATTTGCCATTTCGCTCAGCAACTCGCTCAGACTACTGATTTCCTGGATGCTCGCCGTCACCTGCTCGATCGCCGCGGCCTGCTGATGAATCGTCGTCGTCGTCTCGCCGCCCATCCTGACGGTTTTCTCGACCGATTCCTTGATGATCGTCGTCAGATCCTTGATCTTGCTGACCGTCTGTTTGGAGTCCGCCGAAAGATTCCTGATCTCCTGCGCCACAACGCCGAAGCCAAGACCGGCTTCGCCCGCCCGCGCCGCTTCGATCGCCGCGTTCAAGCCAAGCAGACGCGTTTCATCCGCGATATCCTTGATAAAATCCATGACCTCATCGATCTTGCCGGTGACCACATTCACATTCTTGATCTCTTCATTCAGATTCGCCTGGTTGTCGCTCACCGTCGAAGCCGAAGCCGCCAATTCCTCCATCGTAGCCGAAATCTGATGCGCTCCGTCACTAAGCGTATTGACGACGCTTTTCAGTTTCATCTGCCGATACGCGGCGCCGGAAAGACTGTTCGCCACGATGAAGAGCACATTCGCCGCCGCTTCAATGCTTTCGCGCGTCAAAATGCGCGCTTCTTTCGAAGCTTCGACATATTCGTCTTCATTTACGCCGATTTCCTTGGCAATTTGCCGGTATTTCCCTTCCACCGGCGGCCCGGTCAAGACCTGCCCGCCCAGGATCGTACCGATCAATCGTCCTTCCAGCATGATCGGCGCAGCAAAATCGATCAAGCCGGCATGGCATTCGGCAACAACCGGTTTGCCGGTTCTTGCCGCTTCTTCGCCGCATTTGCGATGCGATTCCGCGCAGCGCCTGTCGCCGGTTTCCGTCGCATGGGTATAATCCATGCAAAACCGGATATAACGGCTGGGCTTAGTTACAGGATTCCCCTCCGGATCGACCGTGACGCTCGCCAAACCAACACCGGTGGCGAAGTCATCCTGAAATTTCTGCAGAAATTCAATGTCGATTACGTCTTCCAGTCTGACGTTATTGAGATCCAGGTCGCCGTCCACTCTTTTCTTATCACCGATTGCCATCAGAATCCCTCCTTGCATTTTAATGTTGCCACGAGGAAGAGATACGAGGTCTTCGCTGCTTCATTGCTCTTAGTATTCGACAATAAAATACAAGTACCTGCAAATATTTGTAATTTTTTTACAAGTATTTGCAGGTGCTTTCAGGCATTTATTTTTTCTTTATTTGTCATTAATAAAGCCTTGTCGTTTAATGCTGCCATACACTTCAGGAAAATAAACCTGCTTGTATGTGCCGGCAATTTGCTGGCTCCAATTACTGACTTTATCGCCGCGTATGCTATAATACTGTTCCATCGTGACGTCATATTCGTCAATAGCGTCACGCATCGCAGCGGCGTCATACGTTTCCTGATGCACGAGCGCCGCGACCGGCATTCTTGGTTTTTGCGCCGACGCGTCAGCCGGGTAGCCGACAACCAGTCCAACCAACGGATACGTGTATGGCGGCAGCTCGAGTAATTCAATCATTTCATTTGGCTTGCGCCGCACCGCGCCGATCGGTACAATGCCCAGGCCCATAGATTCAGCTGCAATGATCGCCGCGCCCATTGCAAGTCCCGCATCAAACGTTCCCACCAATGCGCCTTCCACGCTTTCATGGATAATTTCCGGCAAGCCATTTTTTTCGCCTGCCAAATGCGCCTTGTAATAATCGGCGACAAAAATCAGGAAGACCGGAGCCTGCGCAATCCAGGCCTGATCCCCGGCCAGATGCGCCATCGCTTCTTTTTTCGCTTTGTCTTTTACCACGATGATCGAAAGTTGCTGCCCGTTGATCGATGTCGGCATCGCTCTAGCCGCCGCTAAAATTTCCTGCAGCATCTCATCCGGCACTTCGCGCTCTAAATAATTGCGAATCGAACGGTGATTTTTTATCGTTTCAATTGTCGTATTCATCAAAAGTCACTCCTTATTTTTTCGTCGCTTGCCCGAGAAAGCGCTGATAGCGTGCTCCACGGTCATTCGCCAGATCAAGATGGATGTGTTTGGTCTGCGTATAGGCCAGCAAGCCCTGCAGCCCCAGTTCTCGACCAATGCCGCTTTGTTTGTAGCCGCCGAACGGCGCGATTGGACTCAGCAGATGATAGGAGTTGATCCATACCGTACCAGTGCGCAACTGTTTTGCCACCTCGACAGCACGACGATAATCCTTTGACCATACGCCGCCGCCCAAACCATAAATACTGTCATTCGCAATGCGGATCGCTTCCTCTTCACTGTCATAGGCGATTACAGAAAGCACCGGTCCGAAGATTTCCTCGCGCGCAATCGTCATCTCGTTTTTCACATCGGCAAAAATAGTCGGCCGCACCCAGAAACCTTTCTCGAACGTTTTTCCGCTCAGCGGTTCGCCGCCCAATACCAAACGAGCACCCTCTTTAATCGCGCCGCTGATGTAGGCTGCAATTTTTTCCTGCTGCCGCTTTGAAATGACCGGCCCAATCGACGTTTCAGGATCACCGGGATCGCCGATCTTTAGTTTCTCGGCGCGTTCGACCAAACGTTTGATCACTTCCTCGTATTTGCTGCGCGGTACCAGGAGCCGCGTCCCCGACTCACACACCTGTCCGCTGTGATAGAGAAAAGCGAACAGCGCTCCGTCAATCGCTTCGTCTAAATCAGCATCTTCCAGCAGAATATTCGCCGACTTACCGCCCAGCTCGAGCGTGGTGATTTTCAGGTTAGACTGTGCAGCCAGGCTCATCACGCGCTTGCCGACTTCAGTCGAACCGGTGAAGGCGACCTTGTCCACCAACGGATGCGCGGCCAGCGCTTCACCGATCACTTTTCCTGAACCCGTCAGCATATTGAAAACGCCCTTTGGCAGACCCGCTCTGTGAACCGCCTTTGCAAACGCAAGCAGCGCAAGCGGCGCTTCACTCGGCGGTTTTACGACGATCGTATTGCCGGCAGCGAGCGCAGGTGCGATCTTCCATACGCCAAGCGACAGCGGGAAATTCCAGGGCACGATCGCTGCGCAAACACCGATCGCCTCGCGCCGGATAAAATTATGACTGTATAAAGCCGCCTCTTCGTCCGCTGCGATCGCAGCCTCTTCGTACGGACTTTGCAGCAGTTTCGCATAATAAGTAAGCGTCTTTATTGCAAGGTTCACTTCGCCGTTCGCTTTCCCGACCGTCGAACCGGATTCCTTGATCAATAAATCCACCAATGTCTCTTGATCGGCTTTGACTTCAGCTGCGATGCGCAGCAACGCTTCGGCGCGCTGCGCTGGCGACAAACCGCTCCAGACGCCGCTGTCAAAAGCAAGTCGCGCGGCCGCGACGGCCGCATCCGTCTCCGCCAGCGTCGCACTTGGCACACTGCCGACAACGCTTTCGTCGCTTGGATTAATAACCGTAAGCCGCGCTTCGTTCTCCCCTTTGCTAAATTGTCCATTTATATATAAATCATAATCTTTACTCACGCTAATCATCCCTTCTTTTTTGCGATGCCATCATTCATTCGTTTTACAAACTGTTCGTCAGAATCGTCCGCACGACGTCCGGCGTAATCAAACCTTTCTCGCCGAGTTTCAGCATGCCGTTCGCCCGCAAGTTGGCAAGAATCGGTTCAATCACTTCACTCCCGAGTCCGTACTCGGCAAAACGCGTTTTCACGCCCATCGCTTGAAAAAAACTTCGGGTTCGTTCAATCGCGGCAGTCGCTTTTTCATCGGCCGCCATGTCGTGCGGCAGATTCCAGACCCGCTCGCCGTATTGCAGCAACTTCTCCTGCTTTTCCTCTTTCATCACATCGAGCAGCGACGGCAGGACGATCGCCAGCGTCTGTGCATGATCGAGACCATATAATGCAGTGATCTCATGCCCGATCATATGCGTCGCCCAATCCTGCGGCACGCCGCTACCGATCAGTCCATTCAGCGCCAGCGTGGCCGCCCACATCAAATTGGCGCGCACCGCATAATTTTTTGGCTCTGCGAGCGCTTTCGGACCTTCCTCAATCAGCGTCAATAGCAGTCCTTCGGAAAAACGATCCTGCAGCTTGCCCTCAACCGGATAGGTCAGATATTGCTCCATCACATGGATAAATGAATCAACGACGCCGTTGCTGATTTGCTTCGGCGGCAGCGTATACGTATAAACCGGATCCAAAATCGCAAAGCGCGGAAAGACCGACGGACTCATAAACGGTAATTTTATTTTATACTCCTTGCGGGTAATTACCGCGCCGTTATTCATTTCCGAGCCGGTCGCCGGCAGCGTCAAAATGACGCCGAACGGCAGCGCGTTTTGCACCGCTAACTGTTTTTTCACGATATCCCACGGATCACTTTCAAGATGCGGTACCGCTGCCGCAATAAATTTTGTTCCGTCAATCACCGAACCGCCGCCGACTGCCAGTAGGAAATTGTATTGCTCGCTTCGAATCACTTCGACCGCTTTCATCAGCGTTTCATAAGTCGGATTCGGTTCAATGCCGCCAAATGTCCCAACGGTATACGCACGCAGTTTTTCCTTCACGCGATCGAGCAGACCGCTTTTTTGCACGCTGCCGCCGCCGTATAAGACCAGCACTCTGCTGCCGGAGGGAATTTGCCCCGCCAATTCTTCGATCTGTTCTTGACCAAAAATAATCTTAGTCGGATTTACAAATTGAAAGTTTTTCATGCTCTTGCTACCTCTTTTCTTTTAATTAAATGACCGATCGTATAACTATTGTTTTTAAAATGCGTCAAGCCTGCGTTACGCACACTTGACGTTATTTTTTTTGACCACACTATTAATATACAACCGGTCATATTATTTGTCAATCTTTTTTCCGCATAAAAACGAGGACATTCACGCAAGTTTGCATGAACGCCCTCGTTTGCCGTTCCTTCATATCAAGGCCAATATTTCGCCAGGACGGCGGCAATCAATAATCCGGGCAGCAAATTAGCCACTCGTATTTCTTTGATCTCGAGTACTAATAGGCCGATGCCAAGAATCATGACGCCGCCAGTCGCAGTCATCGCGGTTAGCATCGGTTCCGTGATCCACTGGCTGGCCACTCCAGCCAACAGTGTGATCGAACCCTGATACAGCAGCAGAGAAACAGCGGAAAATGCCACGCCGATGCCCATGCCGGCCGCGAAGATGATTGCCGAAACGCCGTCGAGCATCGCCTTGGCATACAGCGTACCCGCCTCGCCGGTCAGACCTTCCTGGATCGCTCCGACAACCGCCATCGCACCGACGCAATAGACCAGACTGGCCGTCACAAAACCTTTGCCGATATCGCCGAACTGGTTGCCGACTTTAGCAGTCAGCTGATCGCCAAGACGTTTTAGCCAACCGTCAATATCGAGTGCTTCGCCGATCAGTCCGCCTGCCACCAGGCTGATGATCACGATTAGCGCATTATCACCCTTCAGCGCCATCTGCAGACCGATCACGCCGACTGCCAGGCCAAGCCCCGCCATCAACGTTTCCCGGCAGCGCTGCGGCAAGCCTTGCCGCAGCAGACAGCCTGCCGTCGCGCCGATCAGCACTGCGCTGGCATTCACTAATGTTCCCGTCATCTTTGTACCGCCTTCCCGTCTCTTGCTCCAACTTTTCTTATCATTCGCTGCAATTTCCCTTCGTTTTCATTACACGATTACACTTTATCATAAACTATTCCGTAACGGGAGAGTCAATGTCCGTTTTTACTGGTATCTGGATTTCGCTCAACTGCATCTTTTCATCTTTTGTTATATATTCGTCAATTAAAATCCGTTCAACCGCATCGCCGTTCACCACGTAACCGCAACGTTCAATTTCGCACAGCATTTTTTCGTAACAGACAGGCGCTGCGCCATGTCCGTCGCGAAAGCGCATGCACAAGTATACTCCTTCCGCCAGACAGGTCGCCGCTGCTTCGTTTGGCGACAGTTCATCGCGAAAGATAAAGACCGCGTCATATCCGTCGAAACGTTTTTCCCGCAAACGATCCTGCGTCACGATAAAGCCGACTTTACCGATAAAAAGCGACGGATGTCCGCCGCACAGCCGCTCCAGCTTACTCAGGGCGACTTCCCACTGCGCCTCGCTGCTGACCGGTTGTGTGCTGATGCTGATCAGACGGCGCGGCAAGGTTTTGAGCAGAGGCTGCTCAAGCATGGAAAAACTGGCGCAGTCCTCCAGTTCGTTGATCCGGTTTGTCACCTGCGCCGCAATCGCCTGCAGTTTTTCCAGCATCGCCGCCGTTGCGCCGTGTTGCTTTTTCAATAAACGTAAAAATCCCTGCATGTCTCTGGCAGCTAAGTGCTCGTCAATTTCTTTAAGGGAAAAGCCGAGGAATTTTAAATATTTGATCGTATTCAGGTGTTCAAACTGCTCAACCGAATAATACCGGTAGCCGCTGCCTTCATCGACCGACGCCGGTTTGAAAAGGCCGATCGCATCATAATAGCGCAGCGTCCGAATCGGCACATTATGCATTTTCGCCATTTCGCCAATCGCATATAATTTTTTCATTGCCACTCTCTTTCTCTCTGCTCATAGGCATTTTTCATTGCGCCGTTTTTCAAAATCAGTTACATTTTATAGTAAGCAGAGTTATCATTTTTTGCAAGGAGCGATCGCTATGAAAACAATCGGCATCCTGCTTTTCCCGCATGTGGAGGAACTTGATTTTGTCGCGCCGTTCGAAGTGCTGAGTTATATCAATAAGATACAACCTGCCAGCACTAATGTCCTGCTGATCG
Organism: Azotosporobacter soli; assembly: GCF_030542965.1. Classification (NCBI taxonomy): domain Bacteria; kingdom Bacillati; phylum Bacillota; class Negativicutes; order Selenomonadales; family Sporomusaceae; genus Azotosporobacter; species Azotosporobacter soli. Next base: position 173,602 of record NZ_JAUAOA010000004.1, on the reverse strand, counting down.
CACAAAATCAAGAACCGCTTACGGCCGCTAACGGCATGCGTCTTTTGCCGCACACCACACTGTCCGACTGCCCCGCGCTCGATGTCCTCGTCGTTCCCGGCGGCAAAGGGCGTCTGCACGCGATGCGGGACAAAAACCTCCTCGCCTTTGTACAAGCGCAGGCGAAAAATGCATCCTACATCGCCTCGGTTTGTACCGGCGCATTTTTCCTGGCCGAAGCCGGTTTGCTCCGCGGCAAAAAAGCGACTACCTATCATACCGCTTTTGCCGAACTGGAAACGTACGGCATCGAAGTCCTGCCGCTCAAAGTTGTCGCAGACGGGCAGATTATCAGCGCCGGCGGCGTAAGTTCCGGCCTGGAATTAGGTTTTTATCTGCTGCGTGAAATGTTTGACGTCCGTTTGGCGCAGGAAGTCGCCGACAAAATCGAATACGCAGTCGATGTTGCCGCACTCTGATCGGCAGTTGTACGGAAACAGCCAGCCCGGATACTTCCAGGCTGGCTGTTATTTTATGCCGCTTACGCCTCTTTCAGCGCAGCGATAAAACCCAGGACTTCTTCCTCCTTTGTCGCCCAGGAGGTGACGAGGCGAATCGCCGAATGGCGCTCATCGATTTTTTCCCAGCGATAAAACGCATAGTTCTTCTCTAGTTTTTCGATCAAGGCATCGGGCAGAATCGGAAAGAGCTGGTTGGACGGCGAATCCACGAGAAAACGATGGCCCGCACTGCTGAGCGCATCTTGCAAAAGTTGCGCCATGCGGTTCGCATGCCTTGCCAAATCAAAATAGAGTTCATCGCGAAACAATTCGCGAAACTGGATGCCAAGCAAACGGCCTTTGGCAAGTAGTGCGCCGCGCTGTTTGAGATGAAAGCGAAAATCGCGTTTCAGTTCATTGTTGACAATGACAAGCGCTTCACCAAGCAGCGCGCCCCCTTTGGTGCCGCCAATGTAAAACGAATCGGTCAGCTGCGCCAGATCCGGCAGCGTCAGGTCGTTTCCGTCCGCGCAGAGTGCAGAGCCCAACCGTGCGCCGTCGAGATATAAAAACAGTTGCTTGGCCCGGCAATAGCGACTTAGTTCTGCCAATTCGCTTTTCGTATAAATGGTGCCGATTTCCGTCGGATTCGAAATGTAGACAAGACGCGGTTTTACCATATGCTCATCGCTGTGCAAGGCGACAACCTTTGCAATATCTGCGGCGCGGAGCTTGCCGTCCGCGCTGTCAACTGCAATGATTTTGTGCCCGGTCGCTTCAATCGCGCCGGTTTCATGCACTAAAATGTGTCCTGTATGAGCGGCAATAGCCGCTTCGTGCGGCCGTAAAAAAGCAGCCAGCGCCGTAAGGTTGGTTTGCGTGCCGCCCGACAAGAGATGGATATCGGCCGCTTGGCAATGGAGCCGTTCTTTCAGCAGCGCTATCGCTTCCAGCGTATACGGATCATTGCCGTACCCTTCGCCCTGTTCCAGATTTGTCGCCAGGAGCGCCTGCAGAATGCGCGGATGCGCACCCTCGCTATAGTCATTTTTAAAACTGTACATTTTCCAGACCCCATTTCTTTTTTTATTTTCTACGCCAATATATATTTCGTCACCGCTTCATACAAATTCGCAGCTTTAGGAATATCCTGCGCGACAAGCGCTTCTTCCTGCGCGCCATGCCCGGTTCGGACGAAAATCGGTTTTACTCCGGCAGCCCGCCCCGCTTCTACGTCGCTGTTATGATCGCCTACCATATAGGATGCGCCAAGGTCGATTTGCCGTTCCTGCGCCGCTTTCAGCAAGAGACCCGGCGCAGGCTTACGGCAGTCGCACTCTTTTTTGTATTCGCCCTGTCCCAGTTTGGCATGATGCGGACAATAATAGAAACCGTCAATCCGAACGCCCTGCTCGTTCAATTTAGCCGCTAGCCACTGATGCAGCGCATCCACTTGCGCTTCACTGAAATGCCCCAGCGCAATTCCCGCCTGATTGGATATGACATATACTTTATATCCGGCCTGATTCAAGAGCCGAATCGCCTCGATCGAACCGGGTTCAAATTCAAATTCTTCCGGCCGGTAAAAATATCCTTTGTCAAGATTGATCGTGCCGTCCCGGTCGAGAAACACGGCTGGATTTTTCTTGTTATGAATCATCTTCAACCTCCTGTGACCTGCTTGATAGAGCCTATTTTCTCAGATAAGTGAACTGTTTTACCAGTTCGGCCAGCAACTCATCCAGGAGAGCCAGCACTTCCTTCGTCCTGGACTTGGCAAATTTATGCGTCAGCTTATAACAAATCCGCTCCGGCGGCGGTTCACTCAAATATTGAATGACATATTCCTGCGTCGCGGCCTTCGACTGCGCGATCGACAGCGGCACGATCGCCCATTGCTGCGGCGTCTGCAAAAGCGGCAGCACCATCGGCCCGTTACTGACCTGGATGTGCGACGCCTGAAACGGATCCCACCATTTGTCATGCCAGATTGAATAGGCGGGAAACCATTCGTGATACAGTTCGTCCCGTGCCTTTAACTGACGCGGATCAATCAGCGGCTCCGCCGCATGCTCCGCCGCAGCAAGCCGGATCACAACCATCGGCTCGGCAAAAAGAGGCGTCACTTCAATATTCTTCATGATCCGCTCCTGCAGCACGAAGGCAACGTCGATCGTCCGCTCTTCCAGCAACGGATATAACGCCGCGGAATTTTGCGTATGAATGTGCAGGCGCAAATCCGGTTGACGACAGATAATCTGTTGATACAATCCGGGCAGCAAATAGGTGTTTACGCTGTCGACCGCGCCGATCGCCAGAGAGAGGCGATTTTTTGCTTTTAGCGACTGCGTCTCCAGCGCCAATTGCATCCAGCGTTCGGCGACAAGCGTGAATTCTTCCCCGGCCGGCGTGAGCACGATCGATTTGACGCCTTTGCCCCGTTCAACCAACAGCAATTCCAGTTCCTGTTCCAGATTTTTCAAGCGATGGCTGACCGAAGACTGTGAGACATGCAGACTTTCCGCCGCCTTAGTCAGGCTCCTGTGCGCAGCAATAGCCAAAAACGCTTTCATGTCGTCCAGATTCACACCGCTGTCCTCCTTTTAAATATCGAAAAAGCGCATATTATTTATTAATTTAACATATTTTACTTCATATATAAAGTCTGCCTATAATGATAACGGCATCGGTCTTTGCTGACAAACGCGGCACGGCTCTTGCGACTTTTCCATCAGGAGGTCTTTGGATATGGATTCTCTCAGCGGCGAAATGCTTGGTTTTCTCCTCGGCGCGGGTTTTCTCGCGGCCTTTATCGACTCGGTCGTTGGCGGCGGCGGTTTGATCTCTGTGCCCGCTCTTTTGATGACCGGCCTGCCGCCCGGCATCGTGCTGGGTACGAACAAACTCGCCTCGATCTGCTGTTCAAGCACCAGCAGCCTCTCCTTCCTGCGCTCAAAAAAAATCGATCTCGGCCTGATCAAATATCTCTTCCCGCTCTCCTTACTCGGCTCGATCCTTGGCACACACACGGTTCAGTTGATTCCGCCGGAATTTTTAAAGCCGCTGGTCATCGTCATGCTGGTTCTCGTCGCCATTTACACGCTGCTGAAAAAAGACTGGGGCGATCGCTCCACCTACCGGGGCATCGACAAACGCGTCCGCTTCCTGGGCGGACTTGCCGCGTTCACGCTTGGTTTCTATGACGGTTTTTTCGGTCCGGGCGCTGGTTCGTTCCTGCTCTTCGTCTTTCTCCTGCTGGGCTTTGATTTCGTCGTCGCCGCCGGTAACGCGAAGGCGCTGAACTTTGCCAGTAATATCGGTTCTCTGGCGACTTTCATGTTCTTTTCCTCCGTCAACTACACCTATGGACTCATGATGGGCTTGGCGATGATCGCCGGTGCGCTGGTCGGTTCGCGTTTTGCGATTGCCAAAGGAGCCGCCTACGTCAAGCCGCTCTTCGTCTCGATCACCGCATTGCTGATCGGCAAACAGCTTTGGGACGTACTGCATTGACGCCCTCGCTGTTAAAGAAAACCAGCCCTCTTCGCCTATCCCGGCATAAGAGGGCTGGTTTTTAGCCGTCCTGCGGCATTCGTTTACACTTCGATCAGTTCGTATTTCTTTGTCCCGATGCCGAGTTTTTCCGCATGCTCGAGACAGCTGATCCAATTCGTTTCCGGATGCGTGTTGTGGAAATGATCCTTTGCGCCGTCTTTAGCGACTGCCAGTTGCTCGGTCAAATAGCTTCCGGCATTGACCGGAGCCTTGTTCGCCATGTCGGCGCAGGCCATGTCGAGCGCGACCGGATCGAACGAGGCGAACATGCCGACGTCGGGAATGATTGCCACGTCATTTTCCGCATGGCAGTCGCAGTTCGGCGATACGTCGATGACCAGGCTAATATGAAAATGCGGCCGGTCGTGCAATACCGCATGCGTATATTCGGCAATCTTCTTATTCAGGACATCGTTCGATTCATCCCAGGCCGGCAAAATCGCATTAAAACGGCAGATGCCGATGCAGCGACCGCAGCCGACGCATTTTTCTTTATCAATCGCAGCCGACGCTTCGCCGAGCGCGATCGCATCCTGCGCACAGATTTTGATGCACTCACCGCATTTTACGCAAACCTTGCTGATGACGCGAGGCTTGCCGTCGCAGTGCATTTCCATCTTTCCGGCGCGCGAGCCGCAACCCATGCCGATGTTCTTCAACGCGCCGCCGAAGCCGGTCAGTTCATGTCCTTTGAAATGATTAAGACTGATGACGATGTCCGCGTCCATCACCGCGCGGCCGATTTTGGCTTCCTTGACATATTCGCCGTTCGGTACCGGCACATAGGCTTCATCAGTCCCTTTCAAGCCGTCGCCGATAATGACCTGACAACCGGTCGTCAAAGGATTGTAGCCATTTTCATACGCCGCGTCGAGATGCTCGATCGCATCTTTGCGTCGTCCGACGTAGAGCGTGTTGCAGTCGGTGAGAAACACCTTGCCGCCCAGACCTTTCACCAGATCCGCGACCACCTTCGCATAGTTCGGGCGCAGATACGCAAGATTGCCTGGTTCGCCGAAATGCAGCTTGATCGCGACAAATTTGTTTTTAAAATCGATTTCCTTGATGCCTGCTTTTTTGATCAAGCGCTCCAATTTTTGCAGCAGGTTCAAATTGGCCTTAGCCCGCATATTGGTAAAATAGACGAGTGATTTCATCCCTTACTCCTCCTCATGCTGATGGCAGCATTGCATTTTTAAAAGATTGCGCGCGCTGCGCATCCGACTTCTTTATTAATTCACGCGCAGCAGCGATACTCCTGCCTGCCGGAGAGAAAAAAGCAGGGCCAGCGTGTCCGACCGACACATCCGCCCTGCACGCCGCGCAAACAATCAACTGACAGACTTGCTATTTATAGCGGGCCACATAGTCTTGCAGCAGTTTTGCATTTTCATTGATCCGTTCGATGTTACTCGATATCTCCTGCGTCGTCGCAGCCTGCTCCTGGCTGATCGCGCCGTTGGTCTCAATCGACTTGCTGATCTCAGCGACCGCCTTGCTCATCTCCTGCGACGTGTCCTGGATCTTTTTCACGGCTTCCTGCGACTGATCGGCCAGTTTTCTCACCTCTTCGGCAACCACCGCGAAACCTCTGCCGTGCTCACCCGCTCGAGCCGCTTCGATGGCAGCGTTCAAACCCAGAAGATTCGTCTGCGCCGCGATGTTCTTTATGAATTCGAGGACTTGCGCGGTATGGCGGTTCTTCTCGGTCAGTTCCTGCGCGATCTTGATGGCCTGCTGTCCTGCGGCCGCGAGCGCGCTCGCGCTTTGCGCAATCTGCTCGACGTTTTCGGAAACCTGCAGCGTAGAAGCCGCCAAAGTTTCGACATTATCGACCAGTTCCAGGCTGTGCTTCAGATCGATTCCAGAGCTCAGCGTGCCGATGATTTCCCGGTTCACGCCGTATATCGGCGTAAAGATCGTCTTTATCGTCCGTCCATAGACTTCAGGCGGAATATCGGCATACGTGTCCTTGCCGGTGCGGATGCATTCCTCGATCGTGTCAATTTCCTTGATCGGCTTTCCTGCCGGCAAATCCAGTTCAAACTCTCGGGCACGGTAATAGCTCAAATAGAATTCCAAGTCGGTCAAGCCGACCGCCATATCCTCACGTACGATTCTGTTCAAATAGGGTAGGACCAGCTTAAATGCCTCAAGAATAGCTTCATTCGTTTCGATCTTATCTCCACCCGCCAATTTCGACACCCCCTTCGCTTGCTCGTATCGAGAATATTTCGACAACTATATTGAAATCCCTTTGCCATAATTTACTATTTTTCTTCCCGTTCCATGAATTTCACGAGTTGCGAGACTTTCGTCAATTCATTCTGCGTGGCTTGATGCGAGGCATCCAGTTCGTCAATGCGTCCGACCAGCGAGGAAATGACGTCCACCGCGCCAACAATGCCGGTGACGACGCTCGTCAGTCCGGTATTGAACGTTTCCATATCCTTTTGAAATTTTTGCGTGAAATCACCGCTGACGCTGAGCTTCGTCGCGATTTCATTCACACTCGCGAACAGGTTGTTGATCGAATCATTCGTCTTGTTCAAGCTGTCCTGCGTGTTTTGCGCCAGTTTGCGCACCTCTTCGGCAACGACCGCAAAGCCGCGCCCCTGCTCGCCCGCACGCGCCGCTTCGATCGCAGCGTTGAGCGCCAGCAGATTCGTCTGCGCCGCGATGTTCATGATCAGCGCCAGGACATTTTTGATCTCTTTTGTGCTCTCGGTCAGCGCCGCAATGCTCGGTGCGATTTGGCTGTTGCTCGCAATCAGCTCATTTACGCCGCTCATGTTTTGGCTCAGCGCCTGCAGCAGGTTATTCGTATCGCCGCCAACATTGCGCACCTGATCGCCGATCTTATTGACATTTTCCAGTATCGTTGAAAGGTTGCTGCTGTTGGCATCTAACAGTTCAATCGCTTTGCCGCGCAATTTGTTCAAAATCTTAATCTGCGTCAGCTCACGCGCCAGAAAATATTTTTCGAAATTCCCATAGTGAATCGGCAGATTATCAAGGTATTCATCGCAAAACTCCGCGTCGCCCTCGACACGAAAAAAGAAAATCGCCGTCAATGTTTCATTGATATTGGAACCAAGCAATTCGCCAAAACTCGAATAACCGGCCACCGCGCCATCCGGAAACCCTTTGACGCTCTCGAGCGTTTCCGCATTGTAAAGACGCCGTAGAATGCAGTCATTCAAGATGCCGCCGAGTGGTTTCGGCTTGCCGCGGCTGAACGCCTGCCAGTCGCGGTCGATCGTGTCGGCCAGTGGAGCGCGCCGCACGAGATGCAGACGTTCTCCCATCGCCAAGTCGCAAAAGAAATAGACGCGGTCACTGGCCTCATCGATCTTCGCGATCGAGCGCACCAACATTTCACCGCCGATTTCGATCGCGAAACTGTAAGCTTCCAGCGTTTTCGTCAACTGCGCAATCGTTTGCGCTTGGAAGCGCTTTTTTAGTACGGAGAGAAAACTGATGCTGTTGTAATTTTCATCAAAGACTTTGCTCACGTAGCGCAGCGCCGAATTTGAATCCGATACGACAAACTCACCGCTATCTCTTGTGAATGATTGCGTCTTGAAAATGCCGTACCGATAGCCGGGCTGCAGCTTCAGCAGACAAAGCACCGCGCAGTTCTGCCTGACCGCGTCGCCGTCAAAAATATACGTGTTCGAAAAATCGAGGCTGCCGCCGGCCGAACCGCCGACGAACATACAGGGGAACTTCTTGCTCGCATAGACCGCCTGCATAAAGAACGTTTCCGAATTGGACAGTCCGTCAATATACGCAAGCGCAACCGTATTGTAGCTGTTGATGCTGAAACGAAGCGAAACCTTCTCCAACTCGCGCTTTATCTGCGCGACCCGGTCATCGACGCTCTTTTCAACGACGCCTCTTTTTAGATCCTCATTCGCCAACGGCACCGCGACGATCTGGCACGCTTTCAGCATTCGGTTGGAATACGATTGCAGCAGCACTTTCCGGCGTGCCTCGGGCGCGGGTTTGTAAAGGCAGGCATGCTCAGCGCCGTTGCATAATTCACCGGCTGTCGAGAGCATCAAAAATGCGGTTTCTTTTGGCAGACACTGTTTGATCGTCGTCGCCAGCTGGGAAAAATCGTTGTCCGGCGAGGCAAAAGCGATCAGCAGCGCCGCTCCATCCGCCACCGCACAAACACTGGCGATGCTGGCTGCACTGAGCTCCGCAAACGACAAATATGCCGTCTGCATATCCTTTTCCGTCTCGCTCGCCGCAAAGCACGGCGCCTCTCCCGCTTCCCGTTTTGCGTCCGTTTGCGTCTTGTCGAACCATTTCATTACGAACAACAGCTCCCTTCCATTCCGCCTCTTTTTTATCATTTTATCATTTATCGCGTTTATTTCAATTAAATACGCTTATACAATTCAGAAAATTCATTTGCCAACGCGATTTTAGGCGGCGTATAATGAACTTACAAAGTCATCCTATCTCACTCTTTTTGCTAAAGGAGGGGCTATTCATGGCTATCTTGCATAACCAAAGAGTCTCGACAAAAATCACAGTGATCTTGAGCGTCATGCTGCTTTTCACCCTGTTGGTCGGAACGGTCGGCTTTTTCGCCTCCGCGACGATCGCCCGCAAATCGGCCCAGATGTATGAAGAACGCTTGCTGCCGATTCAAATGATGGATGAGGTTCGTTTGCTCAGCAAAGACACGGAAACAACGCTACTGCAGCTGATCCAAACGACCGATGCGGCACGCCGCCAGACCTTGCTCGCGAACATCGACAGCAACACTAAGGCGATCAACGTGCTGCAGGAAAAATACCAGGCTACTGAACTGGATGCCGTGGAAAAACAGAACTGGGATGAACTGCAAAAAAATCTGGGCGAATACCGTCAGGTCCGCAGCGCGATCATCAAGCTAGCTAATGAAAACAAAGCTGCCGAAGCATTTGACCTCTACGTAAAAAGCAAACCGATCTTTGAAAAATCATTGACGCCGCGTAAAAACATTTCCGATTACAATGTACAGCAGGCTAATGCGTTGTATCTGGAAAGCAACGCAGTCTCCGATAAAGCGCGCCTTTTGATTGCTATAGCTACAGCCGCCGCCTTACTCCTTTCCGCTTTGCTCGGTTTTCTCCTCAACAAAGCGATCTGCTTCCCGCTTTCGCGCATGCTGGCTGCCGTGCGGACGATCGCCAGCGGCAATCTGACCGAAGTGCCGCGCACCTTTGTCTCCAGGGACGAACTAGGGCAACTGGCCGATGAGATTGTCAAGATGCGGCAGGACTTGCGCCAGCTTGTCATGCGCCTCTTCGCTTCGAGCCAGCAGATCACCACTGCGGCCACCAGCTTAAAAGCCACCGCGGAACAGTCTTCCAGCGCCGCGAGCCAGGTCGCTGACGCGGTGACTGATGTCGCCGCCGGAAGCGCACAGCAGGTAAAAGGCGTCACCAATACCGCCGCAACAATTGAGACGATGTCTGCCGGAATCGAGGAGGCGGCCGCCACCACCGGCAATGTCGCTTCTTCTATCGAAAAAACTTCCGACTCCACGCAGACCGGCTTGAGCGCAATCAACAAATCGGTCGAACAGATGTCGCATATTGAAAAAACGGTTTCCTCCTCCGCCGAAGTCGTCAGCCAGCTGGGCGAACGCTCGAAAGACATCGGGCAGATCGTGGAAACGATCTCCAACATCGCCGGTCAGACCAATCTGCTGGCTCTGAACGCCGCAATCGAGGCAGCGCGCGCCGGTGAACAAGGGCGCGGCTTCGCGGTCGTCGCTGACGAGGTGCGCAAGCTCGCGGAACAGTCGAACGACGCGGCGAAAAAAATCGCCGAAATGATCGATGAGATTCAAAAAGACACCGACAACGCGGTCCGCGCGATGCACAGCGGACGCAACGAAGTCAAAGTCGGCACCGAAGTCGTTGCCGAAGCCGGGCAATCGTTCCGAGACATTACAGCGTCGATTAATCTGGTTTCACAGCAAGTAAAGGAAATTTCGCTGACCATGCATCATTTAGCCGAAAACAGCCAGCGGATCGTGGCCGATTCGCAGTCGATCGACGGCGTCACGCGCAATATCGCACTGCAGACCGAGACGATCTCGGCCGCCGCCGAAGAGCAGGCCGCCTCGATGGAAGAAATCTCCGCAGCCAGCCGCGATTTGGCGAACCTCGCGCAGGAACTCGAGGGCATGGCGAGTCAGTTTAAAGTCTAGCAAACAAAAGAAAAACTCCGTGTCTTTCTCTATGAAAGACGCGGAGTTTTTTGCTTATTGCGAAACCAGGCAATAACCGCCTCTGGCCGTTTTCTTGCACCGATACATCGCCTTGTCAGCCCTGCGGATCAATTCGGCGGCAGAGCGTCCGTCAGCAGGAAAGAGACTGACGCCCATGCTGGCCGTGACCGTGACCGTACGGCCCTTCACTTCGACCACGCAGCGGCAGGCTTTCTTCAGTTGCTGCAGCAGCGTCGTAAGGATGCTTCGGTCACCGGCCTCGTTCAATACGACGACGAATTCATCACCGCCCATACGGGCGGCCAGATCCGATTCTCCGATATAATTGCCCATCTTCAAGGCAACCTGTTTCAGCACGTTGTCGCCGGCGTCATGGCCAAACCAGTCGTTGACCTGCTTGAAACCGTCGAGATCGATAAAGACGACAGCCAATACGTTCGGCAATGCCCGTTTCTCCGTTTGAGCGATCAGTTCAGTCAAATGCCGCTCGAGCATGCGGCGGTTCGGCAGCCCGGTCAGCACATCATGATAGGCCTGGTATTCGAGCTGATCTTCAAATTTCTTGCGATCGCTCACATCTCTCGCCACCGCTAAGATCCTCTCGCGTGAAGCGATCACAGCCTGGCGGATGCTGAATTCCAGCCAGACCGTCTTGCCTGGCAGCTTCCATTCCAGCATATAACGTTTCAACTTCGGATCGGCGCGCAGTTGCTGCACCACATGAAGCAACGTGTTCGTCAGTTCGGCGGCGATATCAGGCAGACAGTCTTTTTTTTCACACTGATAATCAAATAGTTCTAGCACATTCTGATTAATGTCGACTAGGTCGCCGGTTTGCGCGTCCATAACAAAGATCAAATCACTGACCGAGTCAAAAATGCCGCGGTAATTCATTTCCGAGTCGCGCAGCGCCGCTGCGACGCGCTTCTTCTCTTCCAACTCATTTTGCAATGCCTGATAGAGCTTGGCATTGTCGAGCGCAAGCGACGCCAAAGCGGCAAAGCGCTCCATGACATCTTCTTCGGCTTGGCTGAAACTTTCCTTTTGCACTTCAAAACCCACGCCAATCAGACCGATGACCTTCTCGTCCGACGTCAACGGCAGACAGATGATCGACTTTATCGAATAGCGATTTATCATACGGTCATGCGCACGGCCGGCCCAATGCTGATAGTCGACCACGCTCAGCGGCTTGCCGCTGCGCCAAACGGCACTCGAAGCCGAAGGCTCGTCTTTCTTGCGCCGTACGCCCTGATAGCTTTGGTAGATGCCAAGCCCAACCTTCACCACCATTGCGTCCTCTTCCGGCTCCAAGATATAGATGAAACCATGCGGCGTCTTAAGGATTTCGCAGGCTCGCGTGATGATCGTCTCCAAAAGTTCCTTTGTATCGAGCCGATTCATCAAGGCCAATGCGGTTTCATGCAATGCCTCCCCATACCTCTGTTGTTGGCTCTGTTCCGTTGCCATGCGCCTTCGCCCTCCGTTAACACCTATACATATAACAGTCTTGTTTCGCTAAAGTCCAATCATTTCCTGCTTTATGCTTCACCTCTTACGCGCAAAATAGCCTTGGCAAATGTACGCCAGGGCTATTTTCTCCGCATTTTTTCTTCAGAGACAACGTTTTGCCGCATCGCCAACCGTGCCAATCAAAGCTTTCAACGTAGCCGTTTTTAGTGAAAGCTCGCAGTCCGCCAAGCTCGACGCCATGACCAGTTCTTCCAGCGCAGCATTCCCCGCCCGCTCCCCCAAGCCCGAGACTGTCGTGCTGGCAAAGGCCACGCCGGCTTGCGCCGCCGCCAAGGTGTTGGCCGTCGCCAAGCCAAAATCATTATGTGCGTGAAACTCGATCGGCAACGGACAATTCGGTACGATTTCGCATAAACGCAGGTAGGTTGTTAACGGATCCAACCTGCCAATCGTATCGGCATAGCGGATTCGTTTCGCGCCGAGTTTCGCCGCCAATTCGGCCACCTGCAAAAAGTCCTGCGCTTCGGCGCGCGAAGCATCTTCCGCTCCGACCGATACGTCGCAGCCAAAACTCCTCGCCAACATGATCGAACGCTGCAATTGCTCAAGAACCCAGTTTCTCTCTTTGCCGAACTTATGCCGGATATGAAGCTCCGATATCGGCACGGAAATATGCAAGAACGAGCAGCCACAGGATATGGAATCTAAGATATCCTGTTTTACCGCACGATTCCAGGCAATAATCGTAGCCCGCAACGATGCGGCGAGAAGCAGTCGCATCGCATCCTGCTCCTCTTCGCCCATCGCCGGAGTTCCTGCTTCGATCCAGGCAATACCGGCTTGGTCGAGCGCCTTGGCAATCGCCAGTTTTTCCGTCGCGTTAAAGACAATACCCGCGGCTTGCTCGCCGTCGCGCAATGTCGTATCGACAATTTCCAGCCGCCGTCTACTCACTTTACACCACCTGCCGATTGCTCTCACAGTATAACTGCAAAAGCTGTTCCTCCGTCAGAGCTCTTTTTTGCAGTACCGCTAAGCGCCTTACTTTTTGCAATAAATTTTTTCCGGCCTCCGAAGCCAGGCTGATGCCAAAGCCGGCCAAACAATTTTTCAGCGAAGCGGTTCCCGAATGCTTGCCGATTACCAGTCTCCGCACTGCACCGACGTCCTTTGGAGAAAAGGCTTCATACAACGATGGATTTTTTATCACGCCATCCACATGCAGCCCCGATTCATGCGCAAAAACATGTTTGCCGACAATCGCCTTATTCACCGGCAATGCCGCATCAAAACAAGCTGCGATTCCTTCACACGCGTCGACAAATTTTTCCGTGCCTGTGGTTTCTTCGCCCAACAATATCTTGCTGCCCATAACCACTTCTTCCAATGGCGCATAGCCATTTCTCGTCAAATTTCCGGCCGTTGCGGCAATATGCCTAATGCCGACGCGAATCGCGCTCAAGGCATTGGCCGTTGCCAAGCCATAAGCGTTATGTCCATGAAATTCCATTTCCATCGGCAACTTCGTCTGCAAAAACGCAAGTTGTTCCAATGCAGCAAGAGGCTCTAAGCGACTTTCTTCGTCGCCGTATGCAAAGCCACGAATCGAAAAACAGTGTAATTCTTTTGCCAGTGCAACAACTTCCCTTGTAGAAATTGCCGACGCATTCTCTAGAAGCAGATCCGCTTCTAGGCTAAGGCCCTCAGCCGCTCGCAAGGCTTCTTTAAGGCCCTCCATGTCTGCCATTTCGTCATGACGGTACGACAAGAGAATTTTCTTAAACCCCAGCTGCTGCGCAGCAAAAACTTGAGCAGGATCGGCCGTCACTTTTCCCCGCAGCTGCGGATACGAAGTTAGCTCCGGCCATTTGAGGCCACAGTGCTTCCAATCTTCGATCCACACATCCATAACGCCGATCGGCAGCTTTAATAAATTATCTAGCAGCAGTTCCAGTTTAAGCCCTTTCAAGCCCTGCTGCAGGCCCAAACCAAGGGTTTGATCGATCCATTGTATTGCTGTTGCCATCCCTATCCTCCCCCTCCTCATTGCAGATTATCTTCTAGCCTTGCGCCTTGCGGATCTGAAGCGTCATTTCACTGTTGCCGCTTTTTTTCAGCTCGCCGGACAATTTACCGCTAAGCATTTCCTCTTCCAGCCACGGCGGCACATGGCTGCAAACAACCTCCAACTGCTGAAAACTTCCTTTGCGTAAAAACGGTTGCAAAATTTGCTTGGAGGTAATGCCGCTGTTCAGCGCTTGAATTTCTTTAATCGAAACAGAAAAACATCCGTCCGCGATTTCTTTCGGGGCTGGTATTTCCACAGCAGACTTTATCGTCTCCTGCCGCCTGGCCTGTTCTTCTTCGGCCGCAACATAAGGAAGAAACTCCATGGGACTGCCGCTAAATTCCCAGATATTGCAACCGGCTTTTTCCAGTTCAAAGTACGGCATACCGTTGATTTTTTCTCCGACGACCACTTTGCAGTCCGCCAAAAAGCCGACGGCCTCGGCCATTGCCCAACGCATCTGTTTTATCCCCTGCAATGTATCGAGCCCAAAGGGAATCTGTCGCACAATGCGCCAATTTCCGTTCTGCTTAGCATAGACGGCCAGTCGTCCCGGTTCGTACAATGTCGCGCTCAGACCTGCTTTATTAATAAACACTCCCACTTCCGACGCCATTGCCCCTCCTCCTTTCTTTTTTACAGCATCAATTCCTTTACCGGCTCTCCGCCTTCGATGTGTTGCTCAATAATTCTTTCCACATCGTCTGGCGTAACCGAACCGTACCAGATATTGTCCGGATATATCACGACAATCGGCCCTTTTTCGCAGATGCCGAAGCATCCGGTATTGGAGACGAAAACTTCGCCGCCTAGCTCACATTCTTCAATTTCCTCCATAAAACGGCTCACAATTTCCACGCCTGCTTTAGCATGACAATAGCCCTTTTGCTGTCCATTGATTCGCGAACTGGTGCAAACAAAAATATGACGTTTCGGTTTTTCCATCTTCTTCCCCCTATGCCGATTCTGTTTTTCCCTGCCGCAACCGTTCCACCGCAAGGCGCAGTCCGTCCTCCACCGTATAACACGCCTCCACGCTGAGCAGTCCCTTGCCGCGCAACTTTTGTTGCGCCTGTTCGCCGATGCGCATCGTGAGTACGGCATCGCAATCGCCGATTGCATCAATTACAGCCTGTCGCTTCGCTTCTTCCGCATCGCATTCGGCCATGCCGCGGCAATATTTTTCAACCGGACGGCTTTTCAGCAAGCGGATAAAATCCCCATCCGTCTGATAGATCAAAAATTCTCCGGCATGACCGAAATGCAGATCCACCAGCTTACCGTGCTTTGACGTTACCGCAATCTGATATAGCTCTCTTTTGCCCGCCGTTGTTGCAACCGGCATCGCTTTAGTCAGACTGTGTTTGGAGAACTCCTGCGCGCGATCTTCTTCCAGCAAACCGATTGCATCTGCACGGCACTGTTTGCAGTGTCTCATTTGCTGCAGATCGAGCTGGCATTTATCACGCATCTTTTCGAGATCTTTCATGCTCGTTTGCAGAAATGCTTCATAGACGCTGCCGGGAGCCGGAATCAGCGGCATGATGTTGCTGATAAACGCGCCAAGCTCTTTCACTTTCTTCACGACTGCCGGGATATGCCAGTCATTAATGTCTTTGATCATTACGATATTCACTTTGACCATCACCTGATGCCGGGCCAAATATTCAATTCCGGCCAATTGGTTGCGGATCAGTATCTTTGAGCCTTCCAGCCCGCTGTAGTTTTGCCCCTGATAATGGACGAAGCGGTAAATGCGTGCGCCAATTTCCGCTTCGAGGCAGTTTACGGTGACCGTTACATGCCGAACGCCCAATTTCACGATTTCCGCCGCCAATTCCGGCAAACGCAGACCATTCGTCGACAAACAGATCATCACATCCGGATCAAGTTCCTTAATCGCAGCAATGCTTTCTTTCGTCTCTTCCCAATTGGCCAGCGCATCGCCCGGCCCGGCAATGCCGACAACGCTGAGATTTGCTATTTTTTCCTTCACCCGTGCAAATTTTTCCTTGGCCTCTTGCGGCGTCAGCACTTCGCTGGTCACGCCCGGACGGCTTTCGTTTACGCAATCATATTTGCGGTTGCAGTAATTGCAGCCGATATTGCAGCGCGGCGCAACCGGCAAATGCATGCGGGCATATTTGTGATGCGCGTCTTTTGAATAGCAAGGATGTTCGCAGGTTCTATTTCTCTTCACCGTTTCCTCTGCATCAGTCACACTGATCACCTCGCCTTTCCTCAGTCGCTTCTTGATAAAAGGTTTCATACAACGAACGGCGGTAGTTTTTCTGCCTTTTTTCCAGCAAGGTATTGGTTATCCTGTCGAGAAAAACGGCGGTTCCCCGATAGCCTACAGACAGCAAGCGTTGACCACCCACCCGGTCGTGAATGGGAAAGCCAAGTCGGATTAACGGAATGCCCTGTCTCTCTTCGAGATAGCGTCCGTCGGAATGACCAATTGCAATTACGGCTTCGGCCTCTTTTGCCGTCTGACGGATCGCGGCAAAATCCGTTTCATTCAAAATCGTGCATTCGTCCGGACTTGCTGCCAATTCGCTGCGTAACAAAGCATCGAGTCGCGTTGTTTTGCTGCCGGTAGCTATAACAACCGGGAAAAGACCGTTTTCCAGACAGGTTTTTGCTACGGCATAAACGATTTCCGGTTCGCCGAAAATCACACTGCGTTTTTGAAAATTGTATTTATGCGAATCAATCATGCCGTCAAGCAAACGCCCCCGCTCCTGTTGCAATTCCAGCGGCACGCGCTGCGCGGCCGCCTGTTGCTGCAGACACTCCAAAAACAAATCGGTGTTTTTAAGCCCGATCGGCAGTGGTATGTTGTAGAGAGGTACGCCAAACGCATCCGCCAGATACTGGCCCGGCGAATACTTATCTTCGACCGTCATTCCCATTTGAATCGTGGCGACGCTGCCGCTCATCGCTTTGATATCGGCGAGCGGCGTTCCGCCTTGCGCAAGTTTCGTATAGCGCGGCAGAAACGGCCTGTCCAACGTGTCGGAGATGTCCGGATACAAAATATAATCGACCTGCAACAATTGCAAGATACGTTTGATTTCCCGGATGTCGGCCGGACTGAGATTGGGCAGGATGATATTGACTTTACTGTGCCGCTCAACCGGTTCAGCCAGTTGCTCAACGATCCGGCGCAGCGTGAAAAAATAGCCTTCCGCATGGCTGCCGCCGTAACCCGGCGTTGCCGCACTGACAAGCAGCGGACTGGCCGCGTCCTGTTGCGCTGAATAACTATCGGCAATCCGCTCCACATCTTCGCCAATCGTTTCCGCCAAACAAGTGTTTAATATGCCGATCAGTTTCGGCTCGTAGACTTTCCGGACATTATCAATTGCCTGTTTCAAGTTGCTTTCGCCGCCGTAGATCGTACCTTTTTCATTTAACGAGGAAGAGGCAACATCCACCGGTTCGTTAAAATGTTCGGCAATGTGGCGACGCATATAGGTGCTGCAGCCTTGTGAGCCGTGCAGGATGACCATGCTGCTTTCAATGCCTTTCAGCGCTAAAATCCCGCCCATCGGCATGCACATGTTGCAGGGATTTTCATTTACATTGCGGCAATGTTTTAATTCATCATTCACTGCAGCCACCTCCCTGCTCTTTTACATAGCTCCAGACCGGCGAACAGACCGTTGCATAGACCTCGGCGGCAAAGTTCACCGCACCGGCAAAACCGCTCAGCGGATGTTTGCGATCATGGTTGTGGTCAATAAAGGCCACGCCCAGTTTGTAGGCCAAAGGCCGTTCCTTCACGCCGCCGACCAAGAGATGTGCGCCCTGCTCAACCATGAATCGTTCCAGCTCGGCCGGATTGGCATCATCGAGAATGACCGTGCCGTCAGCCACCAGACGATTGATCGCATCATATTCCTCCTGCCGCCCGGTCTGCGTGCCAATCATCACCACTTCGATGCCGATTTCACGAAACTGCTTGATCAGAGAAATGGCTTTGAAACCGCCGCCAACGTAAACCGCCGCTTTTTTCCCCAACAACTTTTGCCGGTAATAATCGATGGCCGCCTTAGCTTTTCCTTCTTCACGTTGAATCAGCGCTTCGGCTTTTTGCGCTGCTGTTTCATCCTGCAGCGCTTTGGCAATGCTGCGCAGCGAAGCCGCCGTGTCTTCGAGACCGAGAAACGAAACCTGGAGATAGGGTATGCCGTACTTTTCCTGCATTTTCCCCGCCAAATAATGCATTGATCCGGCGCATTGCATAATGTTTAGCGTCGCCTGGCGGGCCGTCTTCAGACGCCGGTAGGTGGCATCGCCGGTAAAAGCCACGTTAATCGACACGCCCATTTCCCGCAGATAATTGGCAATGATCCACGCCTCGCCAGCCAGGTTGAATTCGCCCAGATAATTGATGCAGTTTTTTTCTTTTAGCGCAGCGCCTTTTCCCTCCGCCGCTGCAATCAACTGCAAAAGCGCATCGCAAGCTGCACGGTAACCGGCTGATTTGTTGCCCGCAAAACCGCTCGACTGCACCGGAATCACCTTGATGCCGTGCCGTTTTTCCGCTGCTTTGCAAACCGCCGTCAAGTCATCGCCGATCACGCCGACAATGCAGGTGGCATAGACGAAGACCAGCTCCGGCTTGTACTTTTCCACCAATTCATCGAGCGACGCAGCCAATTTTTTTTCGCCGCCGAAAATGACATCCTGTTCCTTCAAATCCGTGGAAAAGCTGTTG
The DNA here is from genome assembly GCF_030542965.1 of Azotosporobacter soli. Taxonomy (NCBI): domain Bacteria; kingdom Bacillati; phylum Bacillota; class Negativicutes; order Selenomonadales; family Sporomusaceae; genus Azotosporobacter; species Azotosporobacter soli. The sequence goes on along the minus strand of NZ_JAUAOA010000004.1, from coordinate 155,063 downwards.
CGGTACATTTCGGATTCGCTGCTCAGACTGCCGCGAATATCCCAGGTATAGCTGGCGCAGCCAACCGGTCCATGCACCAGATGAATCGCATCGGTGATCGGATTCAGCACCACCCGTGCGCCGCAATATACGCAGGCGCGTTGGCTGACGCAGCCGGCAATGCTGTCGGCGTCGCATTTCAAACTTTGTTTTTGTTTCCCCTTTGTCGCAATGAATTCGCTTCGTTCGCCGATCATGCGTTCATCCAACATATACAAGCCTCTCCCTTCCGGCCTTCCTCTTCACCACTTTTTTTACATGACCAATTCAAAATCTTCGTCGGCCGCATCACGATCAGCCCGGTCCAGCAGCGCATTGGCTATCATTTCTATCAAACGCATCGCGCCCTTGTAACCGACGATTGGCAGATAGGAGTGCACGCTGCGATCCAGAATTGGAAAGCCAACCCGGACAAACGGAAGATCTTCCGCCCGCGCGATGTATTTGCCGTAGGTATTGCCGATCAACAAATCCACCGGTTCGTTCTTGATCCATTGATGCAAGGTAAAGAGATCGCCGCCGGCTTTTACATTGGCCTCTATCGCCCCCGGCGCCAACAGTTCCCTGATATCGTCTTCAAAGCTTCCCACTGCGGAACCGATCGCCCCGCCCGGCGTTCCGGTCAGCACATGTACCGGCAGCATGCCGAGGCCAAGCACGAATTCCGTCAAGCCGGTAACAACGTCGGAATCGCCGAAGATCGCCACTTTTTTTCCATGAAAGTGAAAGTGCGTGTCGGTCATGATGTCCACCAGTTGCCCGCGTTCTTCCTCCAGACTACGCGGCACTTCCTGCGCAAAATTACTGCGCAGCGCCATCAAAAGCGCATCGGTTGCCTTGATGCCGATCGGCGTCTTAAGAGCCATGGCCGGCACCTTGCATTTTTTCTTCAGCGCTTCGGCCGCATCGCTGGAAGCAAAACGCCCCAAGGCTAACGTAAGTTTTGAATTTCCGGTATCGGCCAATTGCCAAAGCCGCGTGCCGCCATCCGGATACATATTGAATTCTCCTGTCATCGGCGAATCAACCACGCCGGACGTGTCAGGAAAGAGAATCGAATCGATGCCCATTTCTTTTACCAGCCGTTTGATCTCACGCATGTCGCCGGGATTGACGAAGCCCGGAATGATGTTGACCTGCTCTTTCTTAACGCCGCCTGCCGCTTCGGAGAAATAGTTGACCATCGCTTTGACCATGTTGGAAAAGCCGGTGACGTGCGAGCCTTGGTAACTGGGCGTGTTGGCGTGAAATACGACTTTTCCTTCCGGCACTTCGGCGTCTTTGATGATCGTCGGGATATCATCGCCGATTGTTTCCGACAAACAGGTGGTATGTACGGCCATGACGTCCGGATTGTATATGGAAAATACGTTTTTGATCGCGGTTTTCAAATTGGCCGCGCCGCCGAATACGGAAGCGCCTTCGGTGAAACTACTGGTCGAAGCCATAACCGGATCGCGAAAATGACGGGTCAGGTGCATCCGATGGTAGGAACAGCAGCCTTGGGAACCATGGCTGTGCGGCAGGCACTTGTGAATACCGAGCGCCGCATACATCGCACCGATCGGTTGGCAGGTTTTTGCCGGGTTAATCACGCCTCCGCTGAGGCGTTCTTTGATTTCTTTCGGTGTGCAATCCAACATTTTAGGCCACTCCTTCCTCTGTCAATTCACCGTTCAGCAACGGTTGGCTCCGCCAAGGCGGCGTAATGAAATTCCAGGTCGGCGAAGCAAAGCCCATGCTGATATCGCGGGCAAAATTCACTGCGCCGTTAAATCCGGCATACGGGCCGCTGTAATCATACGAATGCAGTTGTTTCGCCTGAATGCCCATTTTTTGCACGACATATTTGTCCTTGATGCCAGATGCGAAGATATCCGGCTTCAACAGTTTGATGAAATGTTCGGTTTCATAATGGTTCAGATCGTCAACCATCACCGTGCCCTCGCTCATTTCGAGTTGCATGCCGCAGTAGTGGTTCAGCGGAATTCGCTCTTTTAGTTCGGCCATTTTTTCCGGCGACAATTTAAGCTTAAAGCGCCTTTCGTCCGGTTTGACCTGCAAATCGGGAATATTCTTGCTGTCGGCATCTGGCTTGATCGTCGGAATGACCTGACGGCCCTCATAATCATCGCGATGCGCGAATTCATAACCGGCCAGCACGGTATCAATGCCCAGTTCCTTGAACAGGTTTTGATAATGATGCCCGCGCGAACCGCCGACAAAGCAGAATGCAGTCTTTCCTTCGCAGATTTTGCGGTATTGCTCCATGACCGGTTCGACTTTGGCCAATTCACGCGCAATCACTTCTTCCGTCTTGCGCGTTAGTTCCGCATCACCGAAATACACGGCCATATCGCGCAACGAATCGACAGTGCCCTGCACACCGATAAAGTTAACCTTGAGCCAAGGCGTGCCGTATTTCGTTTCCAGCATCTCAGCGATGTAGTTGATGGAGCGATGGCACTGCACCAGATTCAGTTCGGCGACATGCGCTTTCTTTAATTCTTCATACGATCCGTCGCCGGTCATTACCGAGACAATATGATAACCGATGTCTTTCAAGATGCGTTCAATTTCCCAACTGTCGCCGCCAATGTTGTACTCGCCCAGGATGTTTATCGCATAAGGCGCTGGCGCACTCTCTTCCTCCGATACGCCGATGACCTTGTCCATCAAAATATTGTTGGCGATATGATGACCGGCGGACTGGCTTACCCCTTTATAGCCTTCGCAGCTGAAGGCCAGTACCTGAATGCCGTGTCGCTCTTCGGCGGCACGCGCGACCGCGTTAATGTCGTCGCCAATCAGCCCGACCGGACAGGTGGCCGATATCGTCACCGCGTTCGGTTTAAAATTTTCCACCACTTCATCGATCATCGCCGCCAGCTTTTTTTCACCGCCAAAGACGATATCGCTTTCCTGCATATCGGTGGAAAAACAGTAATTCAGAAAGTTTTTCGCCGGATCTTCTGATCTTGCTTTATTGCGCCTTGTGCCCCATGCGTAGTAGCTGCAGCCGATCGGTCCGTGGACGATATGCGCCATATCTTTCAGCGGGCCCAGCACCACGCCTTTACAGCCGGCATAGGCGCAGCCCCGGTTGCTGATAATGCCGGGAATCGTCCGCGTGTTCGCTTCGATCGTCTGCGCATCCAGTGCCGTATTTTTTACGACGATATGTTTTTTCCGGTTCTTTACCACTTTAGAAGGCAATTGATCCAGCATCGCCTCAATCTGTTGCTCTGTCACCGTTTTCTTCATGCTTTACGCCCCCTTTGCATTTACCTGCGCCTTGTCAAAGCGCCTCTTTGCCGATTTCTCCGGTGCGAACTCTGGCGACGTCGCAAATCGGCATGATAAATATTTTTCCGTCGCCCACCTTATTTTCGGTTCGGTTCGCCTGCATCAGCGCTTCCACGATGCGCGGCACATCTTCATCATTGGCCACCACATTGAAGAGCCGTCTCGAATAAAGGCGCGCGCCGTCCAAAAAGCCGTCGATCAGTTTTTCCGCTTCTTTGACGTCTTCCGCATCCACCATCGACATGAGTTCAATCTTCCGGTCGGCAATCAGCGATTTGTCTTTGACCAATTTACCCCGGCCCAGTACCTTTGTCGCTGTAAAGCCGGTCGCCCCGGCTTCGACCAGCGCTTTTTTCGTCGCGTTCGTCTTGTTCATCCGTACAATGGCCATGATTTCTTTCATGCCAATCCCTCCTATATCCCGGTCGCGCCGGTCGAGATCGTGTACGCCTCTTCAATCGGACTGACAAAAATCTTGCCGTCGCCATAGACGCCCTTTTCGCCGGTCTTAGCCGTCCGCAAAATGATATCGACAATATCCTGACGGTATTCGTCGCGAATGGCCATCACAATCATGACTTTGGGGATTTCGTCATAAATGATGCTGCCGATCTTAATCCCTTTTTGCTTGCCACGCCCGACCACATCAATCACCGTAGCCGCATTAAAACCGCCTTTGGTCAATTCCGCCAGCACCTCATCCTTTTTTTCCGGTCTGACGATTGCTCTGACTAATAACATGGCTTCATCACCTTTCTCTTTTTATTTTTCTTTCTTACAGTTCCATCATTCCATAGTCCATCATCAGTTGCTCCAGACGGTCTTGCACCATTGGTTTTGGAATGACGAACATGTCGTTATTGTCGATATTCGAAGCGAGTTTGCGATACTCATCGGCTTGTCCGGCGGTCGGATCGTAGTTGATCACGGTCTTCTTGTTGATTTCCGCGCGCTGCACCAGATTGTCGCGCGGCACGAAATGAATTAATTGTGAACCGAGTTCCTCGGCAAACGCTTTTAGCAGCTCATATTCGCCATCCACCTTGCGGCTGTTGCAAATGATTCCGCCTAAACGAACCTTGCCGGATTGAGCATATTTTTGAATTCCTTTAGAAATATTGTTTGCGGCATATAACGCCATCAGTTCGCCGGAAGCAACAATGTAAATCTCCTCGGCCTTGCCTTCGCGGATCGGCATCGCAAAGCCGCCGCAGACAACGTCGCCCAAGACGTCGTAAAAAACATAATCCAGTTCCTCGGTGTATGCCCCCAACGACTCCAACATGTTGATCGAGGTAATAATGCCGCGCCCGGCGCAGCCCACGCCCGGTTCCGGCCCGCCCGATTCGACGCACATCGTGCCTTTGAAGCCTGGCTTCAGAATGTCATCGAGATCAATGTCATCGCCTTCATCACGCAATGTATCGAGCACTGTTTTTTGACACAGTCCGTTAAGCAACAAACGTGTTGAGTCTGCCTTCGGATCGCAGCCGACCACCATAATTTGCTTGCCTGCTTCCGCTAACGCCGCCACCGTATTTTGCGTGGTTGTGGATTTTCCAATTCCGCCTTTACCGTAAATCGCAACTTGTCTCATATAAAAAACCTCACTCTCATTTGCTTTTTATTTATCGCTTGAAAACAGTTTGCTTTGTGCCTTATAATGAACAATGGGTATGCTGAATAAACCCTGGCGACCACTGGGGAACATGACGCAGCCTGCGCTCCATGAGTATTTGCGGTACTCATGGAGCATTTTTCTTTTTAGCAGCACTTGTTTTTTTCGCTGCAACCACCTCCTTTAGGCAAAAAGCTTATAAACGCGCATTACGTTTATAAGCTTCATTGCTCATAAGCGGCTTCGGAGATTCTTCTCTCAAAAGACAAAAAGCTTACAGGCGCATCATGCATCTGTAAGCTTCATCGCTTTTTGCCGACTTATTTATTTTGTTGTTACTCTATCATAGTTTTTCCAGCTTGACAATAGTGTGCATCATATTCGCAATTTTCATTCTTTCTCTACTGGAGCATTTTAAAAAAACTCTCATGCGACACCGTTTCAGAGCGGCATCCGGATATGAAATTTCGTCCCTCTGCCCGGTTCACTCTCGCATCGAATGCTGCCTCCGAGTTGCTGGGTAATAATATTGTAGACAACATACAATCCCAAGCCGGTTCCGCCTACCCCACGCTTCGTCGTGAAGAAAGGGTCAAAAATCCGTTCCTGCACATGTTTCGCCATGCCTTTGCCGTCATCGGCATAATCGAGCACCAGACACTCGTCTTCTTTATAGACCCTGATCGTCATCTTTCCCTCATCCGACTCATCATAGGCGTGTAGAATCGAATTCATCAGCAGATTCGTGATGATCTGCGAAAAAGCGCCGGGAAAGGTATCGACTTCGAGCTCCTCGTCACATTCGGTCACGATGCGATGTTTCGTCCGTTTATAATGCGGCTGAATGCTGAGCAACACTTCCTCGAGATATTCCTTTACCTTAAAGACGCGTTTTGTCTCACTCACCTGATCAGCCGACACCTGTTTGAAACTTTTCACCAATCGGGCGGCGCGTTCCAAATTGACCTGAATGATTCTCGCGCCTTCCAGGCAGTCTTCCATGTATTCGACAAATTGCCGCGTGCCCAGTTTTTGCAGCTGATAGGCCTCGCGCAGCTCCTTCGAAATCACGGTCAGATGCGACGCCGCCGTCACGCTACTGCCGATCGGCGTGTTGATCTCATGCGCCACTCCAGCCACCAGACCGCCAAGCGCCGCCATTTTTTCCGAACGCACCAGCTGATCCTGCGTTCGGCGCAGCTCCGCCAGCGCATTCGACAGCTCTTCATTGCTGGCGACCAGTTCTTCATTCAGCGCGGTCAGTTCCTGCGTCCGCAGCTCCACCTTCACTTCCAGTTCATTGTGCGCCTCCTGCAACTCTTGCTGCGCCTTTTTCAGCTCGCTGATATCTTTCCAGGCGAAGATCGAACAGCGTTCGCCGTTGATTTCAATCGCTTCGGCCGACCATAGTCCAAGACGGTTCATGCCGTCTTTCGTCCGCCACTCGACTTCGCGGTTGCGCACCGCCTTCCCTTCGTTCAGGTCACGATACACCGCCGCAATTTTCGCCTTATTTTCCTCCGTATCCGGCATCATTCCGATTTCCATCGTCGTATGTTCGAGAACTTCTTGCGCTTGATAGCCGAAAATTTCATAAAACGCCTCGTTCACTTCGACGATCTTCCGGTCGGTCAGGCGCGTGATGCCGATGACATCCGCATAATAACGAAAGGCCTTGGAAAACTTGGTCTCCGATGCGGCGAGCGCCACACGGTCGCGCTCGCGTTCCAGATTCCGCAGCTCCAGCGTTTCCGCCATCTCATTGTATGCCTTGGCCAATTGCCCCAGTTCCTTCAAGCGGCTTATCTTCAAGCGCTTCGATAAGTCGCCCCGGGCAATTTCATCCGTTCCTTCAATCAAATCGTTGATCGGCTGCACAACGCGCCGGGAAACAAAGAGGTAGACGCCACTAAACGCCAACAGCAAAATGACCGTGGCAATTACGGCATTGCGCCGCGTCACGTCATAAACCAGCGCCAGTGCAACGCCTCTGTCCTGTACGGTGATGACCGCCCAACGGCTCGGCACCTCCGGAATCTCGACCGGATAGTACGCGCCGATCATTTGCCGGCCTTCAAGATCGCGAAATTCGAGCGTTCCTGCTTCGCCCGACAAGGCCTTCCATGCCATTTCATGCAGCGCATCGGGAATCGCGATGGCAACCACTTCCGTTTTTTGCTCGCCGCCTTCGGCGAGTGACACGACATTGCCGCGCTCGTCTTTGACAACTACACTCTTGCTGCGCGTTTGATAATTGTAGCGTTCTTGAAACTGCACACGCTCGGGGTGAGCGAGCACTACGCCATTACCGTCCAAAACGCAGGCATAACTGCCCGGTCGTTCGTTGAAACGTTCCACTAAATCCTGCACATAATCCAGTTTCAGGTCGCCGCCCATAATCGCAGCATAATTTCCCCGTTTGTCAAAAATCGGCGAAAAAATCGCTGCGACAGCCACATCACCAGAGAGTGTATAACCCGAATACGTCCAAGGCGCCGCCCGCTCCCGCATTTCGCTAAACCATTCCCGGTTGCGTCGACTGGCATTCGGCCCGTACGCACGCGCCAGCTGCATGCCATCGCTAACCGCGGTCGAATACAAATTGTTGAAAAACGGAAAGCGCGCCGCCGTCGAAACAAAGAGCTGCCGTTGTTTTTCCGGCGCCATTTCGCGGACTTCGCCGTTTTTCGCCAAGCCATCAATGATATTGTATGCGTTATGGAAAAAACCGTATACGTTCTTCGCCAGCGCTTCGGCGAACATCAGGTTGTCTTCTTTGCTGTGGCGCTCGAACGAAGAGGACACCATATACATGTTCACCGCACCGGAGACAAGAAACGATATGGAAACGAGCAAAAAAACGATCATCAAGAGCTGACTTTTTATTGAGCGCAGCATCCCGTTTCCCCCTCGTCGCATTATTCCAACTATTTCAACTCTAATTTTAACCTACCCGCCCCAAAAATACCATCCGTTTCAAGCGAAACTCCCGCTTCGAAGAATAAACTCCTGCTTCTTTGGCATTTGACGTCCATAGTCCCAATCCGCTATACTGGAAAAAGAAACATAGCACACGTATTTTTTTCGGAGGAGCCTGTCACCAAGGGCTTCTTCTCTTTATTTTCAGCTGAAAAGGAGTGTTTCATGTGCACGATATCGCTTTCTACGCCTCGATTCTGATTTTCACGCTTACCTACGTTCTGATCATCTGGGAAAAGTTCCATCGCATGGTGGTCGCGATGACGGGCGGCATCGTGATGATGCTGCTCGGTTTTTTAAGCCAGGAGACCGCGCTAAAAGACGACATCGATTTCAACACGCTGGGCTTACTGATCGGCATGATGATTCTCGTCACCATCACCCGCCGCAGCGGCGTATTCGAGGCAGTCGCGATCTGGTCGGCGCATGTAACCAAAGGGCATCCGTTCCGTCTGCTCGCCTTGCTCTCCGGCATCACAGCCTCCGCCTCCGCTTTACTCGACAATGTGACCACGGTCTTATTGATTGTACCGGTAACACTTACGTTGACCGATAAACTGCAAATCAACCCGCTGCCGTTTTTGATTTCCGAAATACTCGCTTCCAACATCGGCGGCACGGCCACTTTGATCGGCGACCCGCCCAATATCATGATTGGCAGCGCCGCCGGTTTAAGTTTTAATGCATTCGCCTATCATCTTGCGCCGATATGCATTTTGATTTTGCTTGTCACCATCGCGCTCTTGCTTTTCTTTTACAGAAAGGATCTCCAGGTCGAAGAAGAAGATCGACTTAGCGTCTTACAATTAAATTATCAAGATGCGATTCACGATCAGGCGCTACTGAAGAAATCGCTCTTCGTTCTTGCCCTTACCATTCTCGGTTTCACACTGCACGGCTTTTTTCATTTAGAATCCGCGACCGTCGCCTTGGCGGGCGCAATGCTTTTGTTGCTCATCAGTAAGGCAGAGCCGGAAGAGATTCTGCTGCATATCGAATGGCCGACGATCTTCTTCTTCACCGGACTCTTCGTCTTGGTCGGCGGCCTGAAAGCGACCGGCGTGATCAAGGCGATCGCGTACTGGGCTCTTGCCCTGACGCAGGGACAGGTGATGGAGACTTCGCTTTTGGTGCTCTGGCTCTCCGCCATCGCCTCGGCTTTCATCGACAACATCCCTTTTGTCGCAACGATGATCCCAATGCTGCAGGAAATGGGACAGCTGTCCGGCATGAATCTCGAACCGGTCTGGTGGTCACTCGCGCTGGGCGCCTGCCTGGGCGGAAACGGCACATTGATCGGCGCGTCCGCCAACGTCGTCGTCGCCGGAATCGCCGAAAAGAACGGCATCGCAATTACTTTCCGCGGTTTTTTCAAACTCGCGTTTCCGCTGATGCTCGTATCGATCGTACTCAGCCACATCTACGTCTACTTTCGCTATTTTTTCTAAACACAAAACAAAGACCGCCCGGCAGTTCATTTTCGCCGGGCGGTCTTTCGTTTTATTTCTTACCTATCGGACACCTTTCTGCAGCAGTCCATACGCCTCGCCCATGTAAATATGCTTATAGGAATTCGCGTCAAGCGCAGGCGCCGTCAGCGTAAAGTTGGCCTGCGGCTGGAACAGCATCACGATGTCGGAACCGCCGAAGAGGAAATAACCAAGTGGATCGCCTTTTTTGACCTTCGCGCCGACTTTCACGCTTGTTTCAAAATTAACCGAAGAGACTTGCGACATGCCGATCGGCAGCACCGCGACCAAGCCGTATTTCTCCGTCTCGATGATCACGCAGGCACGCGTCTCGATCGCCTGCCAGCCGGGGATTTGATCCTCCAGCACGTACTTGCGCAATTGTTTATCCCAGACGATGATGCCGCCCACCGCATCGTCGGCGAGGATCGCGCGCACTTCTTTGATCGTGCCGCTCACCGGGAAATGGTAACGATGATAATCATTCACGTCCAGGAATGTATGCGTCAGCACGCCATTGGCAAATTTTCCGGCATAGGCGCTGTCCTTGCCGATAAGATCGATTACGGAATTAAAGTTGGCCGATTTTAACTGTACGCCCGGCTGTTGTACAAAGCGGGAGTCCTTGTCAATTTTCCAGACGCCCTGCGGCGCGGAATCCGCCGGAGAAACGACGACCGCTTCATTCGCTGCGGCGGCAATCGGCCGCGCAGCCGGCGAACTCAGATAACGGGCGAAAAATTCATTGAAGGTTGTCCATTTTTCCGGACTTTCATACCAGCCATTGTTCATGCCGAACCGCTCATCGGCGCAGGATTTTCGGTAAAACTCTTCGTTCCAAGAATTCTTGGTGCTCAGATAGTCTCCCCAATGCTTCGTGAAAACAACCAGCCACGAACGATACGGTTCGACATATTGCAGCGAATTGTGGTAGTAGCCTTTGCCGCTGAGTTCGGCCAGCGGTTGGTCATTGATAAAATAAAAGTAATCCAGGCTTTGATCGATGCTCTCGTACAATTTGGGATACCGCTCCGCCGCAGGCAGAATGTTGAACGGCATAGCCGTTGTCGCCCAATCGATATAGGCGTAATACTCTTCCAGCGATTGGGCCGGATTCGTTTCCCGATCAGGATTGATCTGCTTCGCCTGATCGATCGATTGCAGCAGCATGCGCTTAACGTCCGCATTGTGCTCAACAATCGTCATCAGCATCTCGGTATCCGGCGCATGTTGCCTGCTAAGTTCCGCCGCAGCGACGGTACTGCTGCCGGAGAAAAAAGCGCCATTGAGTACGGCCAGTGCAATCAGCAAGCGGGCAAGGATAATCCAGCGTTTTTCGAACATATAGCGTCCCCCTTTTCATTTTCCATATTTTAGGTTTTTTCGACGCTATCTGCCGCATTCCCTGTCAGCGGCGCTAATAATATCGGATACTCTGCTTGCCCCTTTAATACTGTTCGTAATGAATCCTCGTCGCGTCAAAGCGATCGACAAATTGATTATCCGGTGAATAACCGACAGCCAGCATGGCAAAGGGCGTCACGCCTTGCGGCAACTGAAACAGGTCTTTAATAAACTGCATCCGCTCTTCTTCCGGCGCAACGCCCATCCAGACCGCCCCCAGGCCGAGTTCCACCGCTTCAAGCAGCAGATTTTGCGTCGCGGCAGCCAAATCCTGCTGCCAATACGCCGGATATTTTAGCGCCGCTTCTTTTGACAACACAAGTATGCCTAGTGCGGCCTTCGCCATCGGCAACGCATAGGGATGCGCCTTCGCCAGTTTTTGCAGCATCTCCTTATTTTCAACAACGAGAAATTCCCAAGCTTGCTGATTGCCCGCCGACGGCGCCTGCATCGCGGCCCGCAGCAACTGCTCAATCTTTTCCCGCTCCACCGGACGTTCCTCATACTTTCTCACGCTTCGTCTGCTTCGTATCGCTTCCGATATTTTCATGCGTCCACGTCCTTTTTTATTTAAATCCGTTGTCCCGGCACGCCCTGCCAGGTCGTGTTTGCAGGCAGCATCTCGCCTTTCATGATCAGACTCAGATCCGATACTTCGCAGCCGTCGCCCAGTTCGGTATCGTAGAGTACCGTCGCCGAAGCGCCGACCGTGCAGCGATCGCCGAGCGTGATCTTGCCGATCTTCATGATCCGGTCTTCGAAAAGATGCGTCTGCAGATTCGCATCCTCATTGAGCGCCACATCGTCGCCGATTTCCACCATGTCGAATTCCGTGATCCAGCTGGTCTGGATATAGCTGCGCCGTCCCACCTTCACGCCGAGACAGCGCAGCACCCACGCCGCATAGGGCGTGCCGCATAAGACCCGGTAGAAGAACTGCACGACCAGGTCTTCATACAAACCTGTGAGCAGTTCCGCCAGCCAGACATGAAGGCTCCAGAGCGGATGCACGCCGGGTTTGTAGCGGCCCACCAACAGCTGCTTCAGCAGCGCAAACAGCAGGATGCAGGCGATGCCCGCGCTGATATAAATGAGAGGCATCAGCGCGAGCAGGACTTCGATGCGGCTCGCGCCAAAATCGCTGAACACCAGTTGGATCACAATGCAGGCCAGGCTGATAAAGATCGTCATCGGCAAGAGGATCTTGCAAAAATCGATCAGCCGCCGTTGCCAGATCAGTTTGGCCGACGGCGTAAAGGTCTGCGCGTCGCCGAATTCTTCGACCTTCTGCCGTTTCGGCAAAAAGATCGGCGGCGAACCAAGCCATGACGTGCCATCCGAAACCGGCGTCTGCACGCTCACCGTCGACAGCACGCCGATCAGGCAATGGCTGCCGATCTGCGCTCCGGCCGGTATGACCGCGCTGTTGCCGATAAAGCTATGATCGCCGATTCGCGTCTTTTTCAGATACAGTTTCCCGCCGTCAATCACCGCGCCGCTGACGCTGGCATCGTCGGCAAAGAAGCAGCCGTCGCCCGCTTCCAGCATATCCGGCATGATGTCGCGCACATAAGACACCTCACTGCCTTTACCGAGCCGCAAACCGAGCGTTTTCAGCCAAGCGGCGGTATAGATCGTCCCGAAGAGGCCGCTGAGCATCGATTCGACATGCCGGAACAATTGGCTGAACAGCCAGTAACGAAAATAGAAGGAACTGTTGAGCGGATAGCAGCCTTCCTTCATATCAAAGCACAGGATCTTTTTGCTGAGTGAAGTCAACAGCAGCAAAATCAGAATATAGCTCAGCGCCAAAAACGGCGCACACAAGAGCCAGGCTCCGATGCTGTCGGGCACTTCGATCATCGTCTCAATAAAGAGCAGGCCGGGGAAAAAGAGACTTTCCATCAGCGTCGGCAAAAGCAGCGCACTCAGTGCAAAGAGCGCGACCAGTCCGCCCGACCATTCGACCGTTTCGTTTTTGATCAAATGGCAGGGGGAGGAAAATGCAGCCGGCGAACCGTTCCAAAGTTCATGCGATGGGATGTTGACGCCTTCCGGCAGCAGCGAGATATCGCCGAGCGCCGCACCGTCGCCCATCACATTATTGCCCGCCAGCACCGCGCGGTTACCGACCAGACATTTCTCGCCGATTGCAATCGGCGCAAGATACAGCCGTCCGCCCGTCACCCAGGCGCCGCTCACGCTGCTGCCCGCGCAAAGCGTCGCGCCGCTGCCGACACGCAGCAGATCAAACGTCATCAAACTGGCTGAGCCCATGTATACGCCGCTGCCGATCTCAGCACCCAAGAGGCGGTAGAACCACGGCAAAACCGGACTGCCTTCGAAAAAATTCAGCGGCAGGATCTCGACCAGTTTGCAGACCAGCCAGTAACGGAAATAATACGAACCCCAGAGCGGGTAGCTGCCCGCCTTCAGCCTGCCGATCAACAGCCATTTGGCCGCCAGCACGAAGATAAAGAGCAGCGGCAGTACGATCGCATAGCTGGCGATCGCCCAGCCGACAGCCTGTGCCACTTCGAAACCTTGGTTCGACAGATAGGCGAAGACGAAGAACACGCCCAGCCATTGCCAAAAATGCAGCAGCGACAATCCGGCAATCGCCAGGCCTTGCGCCAGCGCGCAGGCAAGGTAGGAAGACGTCGTTGCATGGTAGAAATCACGTTTGACGTCGGACGGCTGCGGCGCAGCGGACGTTTCGATGTTTCTCGCCAAGCCCTCTATCGTCGGATATTTATAAATGTCGCCGACCGCGACGCTCTTGAAGCGGTCCAGCTTGCGCAGCTTGGAGACCGCACCGGCCGCCAGCAAAGAATGGCCGCTGAGATCGTAGAAGAAATCATCGGTCACCGATATTTCGCTCAGCTTGAAGACTTCCTTCCAGACCGCCGTGATCTCCTCTTCGAGCGGCGTACGCGGCGCAATGATCTCGCGCTGCTCGTCGACGAAAGGCTGCAATGCGGTCGGCAGCTGCTTGCGGTTGATCTTGCCGCTGATCGACGTCGGCAGCGACGCCACTTCATCGAGCCAGGACGGGATCATGTACGGCGGCAGCTTTTTTTTCAGCGTCTCGCGCAGCGCTTTGTAGTCGATCGTTTCCCCTTCGCGCAAGACGACGTAGGCCGCGAGCTGCTGTCCTGTCTGGTGCAGCGCGACCGCCGCCGAAAGAATCGCCGGGTCCTGCATCAGAAGCGATTCGATCTCCGACAGTTCGATGCGGAAACCGCGCAGCTTGACCTGATCGTCGCCGCGTCCATGATACTCGATCTCGCCGTCCTCTGTATAACAGACCAGATCGCCGGTGCGGTAGAAGCAGTCCGGTTCGCCAGTGATCTTATGCGTAAAGACGAAACGCTTCGCGTCAAGATCGTCCATGTTCAGATAACCGCGCGACACGCTCGGCCCGGCGATCAACAGCTCTCCTTCCGCGCCGATGTCGACCAACTCCAGTTTTTCGTCGACGATGTAGGTGCGATAATTCGGCAGCGCTTTGCCGATCGTCACCGGCTTATCGGCTTTCAGTTCGCCGACGGTCGCGACGATCGTCGCTTCGGTCGGCCCGTACGAATTATAAATCGTGCGCTGCGGGCCAGCCCAGCGTTTCACCAGATCGTGCGGACACGCCTCGCCGCCAAGGATCAAAAGACGCACCGTGTCCATATCGCTTTCGACCATCGAGAGCAAGGTCGGCGAGCAAGAAAGCACCGTGACCTGATGCTGCGTCATCATTTCGCCGAACAGCGCACCCGCCTGCATAATTTCCTTCGTTCCGACGATCAGCGTGCCGCCGTTGGCAAACGCCATCCATATTTCTTCCAGCGACGCGTCAAACGCGACCGAAGCGCACTGCAAAATGCGATCGTCGCCCTTGATGCCGTAGGTAACGGTCGCGCCGCGCACATAGTTGCAGATGTTGCGGTGGTCAATGATGCAGCCTTTCGGCTTGCCGGTCGTTCCTGACGTATAGATGATGTAGCAGGAGGAAAAAAGCGCGCTCCGGTTCAGGCCAATTTCTTCCGGCGTCAAGCGAGCCGGGCTTTCCTGCTCAATCTGCGGCGCATCGCGATCCACCAAGACTGGCTGCACGCCGCCTTCACCCGGCACGATCCCTTTCGCCTGCCAGATCTCGCTCGAACTGATGCAGAAACGCGCGCCCGAATCGGCGATGATGTATTCCACCCGTTCGCCCGGAAACGACAAATCGATCGGCACATACGCCGCGCCCGCTTTCATGATGCCCAGCATCGCAATGTACAGGTTTTCCGTCTTGTCGAGCATTAAGATCACATGCTCGCCGCTCTTTAGACCACTGCGGCGCAGATAAGCGGCCAACCGGTTGCTGCGTTCCTCCAGCTCGCGGTACGTGAGCTTGGTCGTGCGGCATTCCAGCGCCATTTTCTCCGGCTGCTGATCCGCGTTCTTTTCAAACATCTCATGCAGAAACTCATCGCGGCAATACTCTTCGCGAAACGGACTGCCGCTCAGTTCATGCAATAATCGATGACGCTGCTGTTCATCCATATTTCCCACCCCTTCGCCTCAAACGAAATCTTTTAACGGCGCCTTGCGCACACGGCTTGGTAAATTTCATGTATCAGTTCCTTCGCGTCGCCGCAGCCGAATCCCTGCCCATGCGAGCCACGCTTTTACATTTATTCGCTTTGCAAAGCATTCAAAGCGCAAACAAGCTCCCGGACAAATGCCCGGAAGCTTGTTTTACTTAGATACGCGACCTATTTTATTTTAAACCGTTCACTTATTCAAGATAAGCTTATCGTCCCTTTGCCGCAACATTGGCTATGCATCAATGAAAAGGCTTGGAATCAAAATTGAATACCGCTCCAGCGATCGATATTAATAACGCGTAAATTCCTGTTAATAATATTGCAGAAAATCCATATTTGATACCGTTGTAATAATGGAAGTAGATCGGAATCTCGCCTCCCCCCTTTTTTTTTCGTTCTTTTGCAACTGCATACACTATATTACCTCCGCCCCATCCAAGTCCGACTGCATTGTTTTTTAAAGGGATCCAGTACTGCCATGTTGGGGTTCCCGATTGCGCCACTGAAATGACATATCCAAACATATAAAACACCAGCATATATTTCCACCGTTCAAGAAAAACCAACAGCATCTTTTCAATAATAAACATCTAGCACCTATCGTTCCTTTTTATCTTTCTCGCTGTTACCAAAGAAACGGAGTGGCATCAAACTGAAATATGGCTCCTATAATTCCAATCGTCATTCGATAGATTAGCAACAACAGGATTGCACTGCTGCCATATTTTATTCCATTCCAGCTGTATAGATAAATCGGAATCTTTCCCCTTCCATTTTTCTTCATTTCTTGATCCTGTTTATAAAATGCATTTCCAATTGCCCAGCCAAATAAAATACCCAATCCTTTTATTGGGATAAGATACACCGCTCTCGGAACCCCCGTTTGTGCCAGAGAAATCATATACCCGAGCATATATGCCCCTAAAAAGTACTTCCAACGTTCATGAAAGAGCAACACAAGTTTTTCAAAAATAAACATCTATCCTCACTCCGCCTGCTCTTGCTTTATTTTAGCCCTTAGCGCAATAAACGGCTTAACCGTTTACACCGCAATATTGGCTCTGCATCAATGAAAAGGCTTGGAATCAAAATTGAATACCACTCCAACGATCGATATTAACAACGCGTAAATTCCTGTTAACAATATCATAGAAATTCCATATTTAATGCCATTGTAGTAATGAAAGTAGATTGGACTCCTCCCGCCGCCTCTTTTTTTGCGTTCTTGTGCAACTAGATAGGATCCATTTCCCATCCCCCAACCAATTGCAACGGCATTGTTTTTTAGCGGAATCCAATACTGCCAGCTCGGAACCCCCGTCTGTGCCACTGAAATAACATATCCCACCATATAAAACACCAACAAATGTTTCCAACGCTCACGAAAAAACAATGCCACCTTTTCAAGAATAATCATTTAGCATCACTCCAGCTTTCTCGCTCTCTCGCGCTACAGCATTACCCAACGCAATGCTCTTCGCAGCTTATCAATAAAAAGGCTTGGCATCAAAGTTGAATATCGTGCTAGCGATCGATATCAATAGTGCATAGATTCCTGTTAATAACAATGCCAAAATGGTACATTTCACACTGTCATAGCAATGGACATAGATTGGAATTTTCCTTCCCCCTCTTTTTTCGCGCTCTTTTTTGAACCATATACCCCATTGCCCACTCCCAAGCCAAGTGCAACCGCATTGACTTTTAGCGGAATCCAGTACTGCCAGGTCGGTGTCCCCGACTGCGCCACTGAAATAACATATCCCACCATATAAAACACCAGCAGGTATTTCCAGCGCTCCATAAAAAACAATACTATTTTTTTAAATAAACATTTAAGTTTGATCGTCCTTTACTTTCCTTCTTGTCAAAATAACCTGCTTACTCTTTTGCACTGCAACTTTACTCATATATCAATGGAAAGGCGTGACGTCAATCTCAAATACCGCTCCAACAATCAGCCTCACTAAAGCGTAGAGCCCTGTTAATACCAACCCAGAAATGCCATATTTCACGCCATCATAGTAATGGATATGCATTGGAATATTCCAACTCGCTCCCCTTTTTTCAATATCTTTTACCCCCTTATACAAACAATTACCTACTATCCAACCAATTGCTACCGCATTACTTTTAAGAGGAATCCAATACTGCCATGTTGGAATCCCCGTCTGTGCCAGTGAAATACTATATCCCACCATATAAAACACGAGCAGATATTTCCACCGCTCATGAAAAAACAACAGCATCTTTTCAAGAATAAACATCCACTACTTATCTCTCCCTTTCAAGATTTGCGACTGCATTCTACGCTTAAAATGACCTATGCATTCCAAGATTTTTTCACTATGTTGTTTTTATAGTCAGAGAAATGGATATGGATCAAAAAAGAGAAACGACCCTAAAAAAAACACCACTACGCTGTACAGACCCATTAAAAAAAGTCCAGAAACTCCATATTTCATTCCATTGTAATAATGAAAGTAGATTGGGATCCTCCCTCCGCCTCTTTTTTTGCGTTCTTGTGCAACTAGATATACTACATTCCCCCCTCCCCAGCCAATTAAAACCGCATTGCTTTTTAACGGAATCCAATACTGCCAGGTCGGAGCCCCCGTCTGTGCCAGCGAAATACCATATCCCACCATATAAAGCAGCAACAGATATTTCCACCGCTCATGAAAAAACAACATCATCTTTTCAATAATAGACATTTAGCATCACTCCGCCTGCTCTTGCTTTGTTTTCGGCCTTAGCAAAATAAACGGCTCAACCGTTTACGCCGCAACACTGGCTATGCATCAATGAAAAGGCTTGGAATCAAAATTGAATACCACTCCAGCGATCGATATTAACAACGCGTAAATTCCTGTTAACAATATCATAGAAATTCCATATTTTACTCCTCCATAGTAATGAAGATGCATTGGAATTTTTCCGCCCCCTCTTTTCTTTTTCTCGCTTATCACTTCATATACGCCATTACCCATACCCCAACCAATTGCAACGGCATTGGTTTTTAACGGGATCCAATACTGCCAGGTCGGAGCACCCGTCTGCGCTAGCGAAATACCATATCCCACCATATAAAACACGAGCAGATATTTCCAACGCTCAAGAAAAAAGAGCACTATTTTTTCAAAAATAAACATCTAGCATCACTCCGTTTTATCATCTTTTGCCTTCGCCTTGCTTGGCACCGATTGAGTGGCGTTGGTTCCGTCAATGCCAAAATTAAACGTCCGTGTCGCGATGTTTCCTAAGTCGATATTCACCGCTTTGATCGCCAAGCCGCCCGTCGTCCACTGGCTATAATTTATGTTCTTCAGCGTCGCGGAAAAATCCGCCTGCGTATCCGCGCCTTTTAAAGCCGCTGCATAGCCTAGTGCAGAGCGCTCGACGGCAACCGCGTTTTGCGCTAAATTGCGGACTCCCGCTGCTAGCGAATATCCGCCGACGCCCAGTTGCGTGCAATTATACAGGTTCGCCCCGTTATAAAAACTATCCGGCGTAGACGCCGGTCCATACGCAATATATGCGTTTTTCACAAAATTAGCGGTATCACCCTCAAAATTCCCTTCCACTCCATTTTTCATCCGGCTAATGCCGCCTGTAAAATTACTGCCACCATCAGCCATTAAGTATCCGCCGACAGCCAAGCTCAGCGGGGCTGCTGCTCCCATCGAAGCCACTGCAGTGGAACTTGCTACTCCAGAGCCTAAACCAATTTCTGTTATTCCTCCAGTCGCCTGCACGGCCCCCAAGCCGACTTCACCCCATTCAATGTTCTCCGGGTGGTTCACCAGATTATCCAGCGCTTTGTTTTCATGGATATAATTCTCTGTTTTCTCTACCCCTTCCTCATATGCGGTTGCGAGAGAGGTTTCGAGATTGTTTAGCGGTTGCGCAACGTAGTTTTCATAACCGGTGCGGAGGCTTTCCTCCGCACCGGCAAACGCCGGTTTTACCGTGTTCTGATAGCAGTCGCTGACGAATGCTCCGACAGCCTCGAGCGGCTGCGCGACATAGTTCGTATACGCCGTTTGTAGCGGTTGCGCAATATGCTCTTCGCCCCAGCTCAACACGCTTCCGGCTATCGTTCCATCGTTTTCTTCCTCACTCGTGTTTAGCGCATTGGAATCGAGTCCGCTATAATAATCGCTGATATCGCCATTGTAATCATAAGCAGCGACTGCTGCGCCTGGCTCCGCCTCAGCCGCAGCGTTATAGCCGCTCAGCGTGCAAGGTTCTCCCCCCACAACGCCTTGGCCTCCCGTTTCACTATCGGACTCGCTTTCGCCCGCTTGCGCAGCGCCATACGAACTGCCCGCATTGCTGTTCGAACTTTCCTCGCCTTCGCCGCCGCCCGTTCCTTCACTCCCATAACCAGCGCCGTTGCTCTCACCATTGTCGTTATTCTGACCGGCAGGACTGCCGGAGTAAGAACTTCCAAATCCCTGTCCCGACTGTTCTCCGCCCGTGTTGCTGTTCGAGCTTTCGCTTCCTCCGTAACCGCCGCCCGAATTCCCATCCGAACCATCACCGCCATAACTCATGCACGCCGCCTCCTAAACTTGTAGTCATTCCAATCTAAATGCTACCACCTTTTCCCAATGCATCAAGTTTGGCTAATTTTTAAAACTTATTTAGCCATTTTACAAATTTAGGCAAAACAAAAAAAGCCAGCAAAGCGCTGACCTTGAATGGAAGATTTTTTTACGACGGGCGTTTCGGCAAACAGACGCATTAACTAGACGCCAACTCTCCCTCTACAATATGCAATTAACCATTTTTCAAGCGAGAGTATTCGCCTCTTTCCGCTTCAATAAATGCAGCAATCATTGCCCGGTAGGTTGGCTTCAACAACATTTTCGTTTGCGCCTACATCGGCAGCGCGCTCACCTTACCTATGACTTAAACTCTCACAAATTTGCAACGTCTTTATGCTTCCAATTCGTCGAATGAAAGAAACTGTGCCGAATCGGCCACCTGCCACACTCCTCTTATGCGACCATCTTTATTTATTCCCCAGGTATGCGCAAAACGTACGAATCTAAAAGAATTTTCTTCTTCCTGCCTTTCAAATTTATAAAAGCCAAGCACGACAACAACATCGCCGCCATCAATAAACGTTTCCGGAACAGCGCTAAAACTTCTAAAGCGATTGCGAAGTTTTGCATAAAAAGACCCCAATATTTCAGCCATGCCCTTATAGACTCCGCCGTCAGGAAACCCCGGCGATACATTCCATACCGGATCATCAGTCAACACCCTGGCAATCGTTTCCCGATCCTTTTCTCTTAACGCCTTGTAAAGCGCTTTTACCTGCTTCACATTCTGCGTATCTTTTTCATCATGTTCTAGAAAAGCACTAATCTCCATGCGAAAATCACTCCTGTATCACTTTTTCTTACTTAGCATGCCGCTAAAAGTTATCTTCATCTATCCAGACTTTTCGGGTTTTCACAGCCAAATCCCTGCCCGTTCGTACCGCTTTAGATTTTTCCAAATTATGAAGCGTTCGATGCAAACGAGGAAGCAGTACTTTCTTTATACAAAAAAATTCCGGTAAGAACCCTTACCAGAATTTCCTCACTAGGCAAGAATATTTAAAAAGTTGCCGATTGGATTCGTTTGCAGCCAAGCCAAGCCTTGTTTCAACATCGTTTGGTATTCTTCCTCATCATTTGCTGCCGTCTGCTCTTGCTCATCCGCCGCCGTGTTCTGCTGGATCGCGGCATCTTTCGCCAGTAATCCGCTCAGACCGTTCTCCGTGACGGCTTCTGATACTTTTTGACTGCCGCTGATCAGCCCTTTCTCACCACTCAGTGCCGTCAGCGTTGCCGAACGATCTTTTTCTAAAGCGCTCTGGAGTTGCGTGCTATCCAGCTTCAATTGTCCAGATTCATCCAGACGAATGCCGCGCTGCGCCAATTCCGGTGCGGCAGTTTCCGCGACTGCCTGCAGGTTCTGTCGCAGACGGCTCTGCTCTGTAAGACTTTGTACTGTACTGTTGTATTGCTGGGTAAACTTCTCTGTCAGTTGCACGATCTCAGCTGTTCCCGTTGCCGCGTTATCCTTTGCCGCCGTTTGGAAATTCTGAGCCGCATTCTGTAAAAAATTCACCTGGTTCCATATTTTTTCGGCATCACTAATCACTGCACCGAGCGAACTGGCGGCATAAGGTGCAGCAAAAGAAGTGCCGGGAAGCGGCAAGATGGCATACGGCTCCGCAGATGCGTAAATCGGCGTCGAACGGTAATTGCTGTAGTAGTAGAGTGCACCTTTCGAAACGACATTACTGATCATCGCAAACACCTTCTTCGATCCGTAGCGGCTCATCATTTGCCTTAAGCATAAGCCTGTCAAACGTTATACGCAATGGTGTTTTCAGACCTTTTTAGCACGCAAGAAAACTTACGGACGATTGCTGCGAAGATAGCCTCCTCTTTTTACCTTTTGCGCGTTATTACTTCTCATTGCTCTTCTTATCGCGCAAATATCCCTCCCTTTTTCCTTGGCACAAAACAGCTACGTGCTGATCAACGCCGATAACGAAAAATGCTTTTGCTGTTAACATTTCAATTGTTCCTGCTGCAAGAAGAAGCTTCGCTTTTTCCATGCATCACTTTTTCTTCTTTTTCCAAACGCTTTGTTTGCGCAGTTTGCCGATTCCCATATATTCCGACTTGCGAATCTCTTTCTGGCAAGTCACGCATTCATAGTAATATCTAATTTGATATATGTCACCATATGACGAATATCCACTCTGCGTAATCCAATCCTTCCCCTGATAGCTTTTCTTCTTTTTCAAAAGCAACGTCGTTTGACAATACGGACATTGTCGCGTCCAGAATATGGAACGAATTCGCTCGACAAAGCTTTGATCGTAATTCCACGCCCTTGCCTGCAATGCTGGATTGCCCTGCCGCATCCAGCGAAAGAAAATCACAAAAATCGCCATACATAAGCCGATAAAGACAACCACCATCATTTTTTGTTTGAAGAGAAACATATCATTATCCCGCCAAAATGCATATACAACGATCCCCGCATAAAGCAGCACTACCGCCGCAAAGAATTGGCCGATGTATTTATCCACCCATTCCCAAGTCTTAGTCGCAGTTTTCTCATCCTCGACATCACTTTTGATCGGCTTCTCGTAACTTGCGCTTCCGAAGAGAAACATCTGTAAGAAAAAGCCCAGCACGTCTGGCAAATATTTCTTTGCAGCCTCTTTTACGTTCATGCTTGGGTATACTCTCCTATTTCCTTGGCCTGACTTTTATCAAAAGCAAGTCGCATTAGTGCTAAAACATTTAAAAGAGGTAGCGCCGTCAGAATGGCATATAGCCAAAAGTTCTTGCCTAATTTTTTCGCTAGCAAACCGATCGAGTTCCCAAATAAAAGCAGGAAGGTTACGCTAACAATCCCTTTTATATATACGCCGATTGCCGCAGCTATAATCCCGCTGCCGCCAAACATTATCAATATATAAAATGCA
Source organism: Azotosporobacter soli (assembly GCF_030542965.1). Classification (NCBI taxonomy): domain Bacteria; kingdom Bacillati; phylum Bacillota; class Negativicutes; order Selenomonadales; family Sporomusaceae; genus Azotosporobacter; species Azotosporobacter soli. Next base: position 132,161 of record NZ_JAUAOA010000004.1, on the reverse strand, counting down.
GGTTCTGAATTGACATGCCTAAGCAATAAATAGTAATTGTAAAAAGGAATGAGAAATTTTCCAAGTCCCTCTTTCCGTGAAAATTTACAATGTATCTTATAAAACAGATACGATATTCCAATGTGAACAGTTACTAGCGTAATCAACAAACTATCCATTCATATCCACTCTTTATAGCTATCCCAATTGCCATTCACGCGGTCATTTACTTTTTCTTTAATTGCCTCTGGCAGCTTTGACTCTTGCGCAACTTTTTGGTAGAGCACTAACGCTTCTGCCTGGTTTCCTTTGAGTTCGAAAAGTTGTGCAAGATTAAAATTCGCTTCAACCATATCTCCTCTCAGGGCTTTCACTTTTTCAAAATCACCGATAGCCTCATCATACTGTTTCAGTTTCGCGTAGGCATTGCCGCGTGCACTATAAGAAGTCGCCACTTCCGGTTGCAGTTGTATCGCTTTGTTCGCATCCGCCATCGCAGCCTTCGCCTCATTGGACGCTATATACGAATAAGCTCGTTCATTATAATAGAATGCTTTTTTCGGCTTCAGTTCGATTGCCTTTGAAATGGCCGCAATGGCTTGGGGATAGTTTTTCAGTTCCGCACTCGCATAGGCAATTTCATAGAAGGAAGTTGCGTTTTTCGCATCCAACTCTGTCGCCTTAGTGAAAGCGCTAATCGCCTCGGTATAATTCTTATTCTCTTTCGCCTGATATCCTTTTTCCTGCCATTCTGCAGTCGTTGGCGCTTTTAGCTTTAGCGAATAAGCAATTCCCTTCATTTCTTCATCCAGCTGATCGTTTTTCGTCATGCAGAATATTTCTGCAGGCGATTGATTCAGCCAGAAAGAAATGCGCAATATTTTCACAGTAGTACCATCTTTTAGCGTAGAAGAAAAACTGCTAAACAAAGCAGGTTGATTGGCAATCTTATCTTTTTTTACAAAATCCACTGTGGCTTTGGGAAATCGATCCATCAGCATACGATTAATTTCTTTTATGATGAAATCATTTTCTTCATTGGTCCGGCTCAAAGGAAACGGCGGATAAACCGCCACCATAACGCTTTCGTATGTCGCTTTAGAAACTTTAATTCTTCCGTCTTTCTCCGATACCTGCCATGCATCAGGAACTTCAATCGAGTATCCTGCATTCTTATCTTCCACACTTCTTGCCTCTACTGTTGTCCCAAAGAGAAACAGCACTGCCAAAAACATCACTAAAGACCATTTTTTATATCGCATCGTTTTTCCCCCATCATCCCGAATTTTCTCTGTTTATTGTATATCGCTAAAAAGTATCCATCAATATTATTAAACTAATTTAAATTTCGGCAGTAACGCCTCTTCTCATATGGCTTTAACCAACTCCTTTTGCTTTTCGTGCGAAAAGTAAAAAACCAGCTACAACATCAACTGTCATAACTGGCTTCCCTTCCCCGCGCACATTCTTCACATCTTCGCTTCAAATCACCTGACTAATATGCATGACTTTGAATTTTCCGTTGCTGCGGGCGGAGGCTTTTTGCAGTTGCACGAGACAGGTCGGGCATTCGGAGACGACGATGTCCGCGCCGGCTTGTTCGATGTTGCTGCGTTTTTTTTCGAGGACTTTCGCCGCGATTTCGGGGTAGTCGAGATGAAACGAACCTGCGCCGCCGCAGCAGCGGTCGGAGCCTTTCATCTCGACGAAGCGGCCTGTCGCCTGCAGCAGTTCGCGCGGCTGTTTTTTTATGCCCTGACCGCGTCCTAAGTGGCATGGTTCATGGAACGTAATCACTGCGTCGCCGCCCTTGCGCGGCGTATAGCCGGCTTGGACGAGGTATTCGCTGAGTCCCATGACTTTTGCGCTAAAGGCGGCCGCGCGTTCGCGCCAGACGGGGTCGTCCGCAAAGTAAGCGGCGATATGCTTCAGCGTCCCGCTGCAGCTAGCGCAGTCGCTGACGATCCGATCGGCCGCTTCGAAGAGGGCGATGTTCTGTTTGGCCAGCTCCAGGAATTCCGTCCGCTGGCCGTGCGCAAGATGCGGCAGGCCGCAGCAGTGGTTGTCGACGACTTGCGGCGTCGTCACTGTGCGCAGCGCAGCAAGACTTGCCGCCACTGCGTCGGGAAACAGCATCTGCATGCCGCAGCCGGTAAAGTAGGCGACCTTGCTCTCTTGCGACACGTTTTGTTTCGTCAGCGGCGCAGCCGAGCCCAGCGCGGCAGGCCCGGCAAAAGACGCCAGGTATTGGCGGCGCGTGAATTCGCTCGGTATGACGCCGTTCGGCAAGAGCGCATTCGCGCCGATCTTGCGCAGCACGTTGCAGGTTCCGGCTGACAGTTTCACCAGCGTCCTGTTTTTCATCAGCAGGCCGAGCGCCTTATATTTCGCGCCGGGTCCGCCGTTTTTGTCGGCAAAGTATTGACGCAGCGCGATCATCGCGTCATCGGTCTTCACCTTGTTCGGGCAATTGTCGACGCAGCTGCGGCAGAGCAGGCAAAAATTGACCATGCCAAGCACTTCATCGCTTGGCTGAACGACGCCGTGCACCAAGGCGCGCGCCAGATTGTTCTTGCCGCGCGCGCTGGAAGACTCGATGTCTTTTTCACCGAACAGCGGGCATACGGTCAGGCAGCTGCCGCAGCGGTCGCACTGGCTGACGATGGCGTTCACTTCCGTAAAGCATGCGTTTGTATCTGCCTTTTTCATATTGAACTCCTCGCTACCAAATTTTATTAGGATTCATGATCCCTTTTGGGTCAAAGGCCTGCTTGACGAGTTGCAGCGCGTTGACGCCGCTTGCGCCCAGCGCCTTTTCGATGTGCGGCCGTTTGGTTATGCCGATGCCGTGTTCGCCGGAGAGCGTACCGCCGACATCGATCGCGACCGCGAAGATTTCGTTGATCGCTTCGTGCACTTTGGCTTCTTCGCCCGGTTTTGAGAGGTCGCAAAGCACGGACGGATGCACGTTGCCATCGCCTGCATGCCCGTAGACCGCAATAGTCAGGTCGTACTTTTCCGCGATTTTGCGAATCCGGCGGATCGTTTCGGGAAACGCGTTGCGCGGCACGGAAATGTCTTCGCCGAACCGGTTCGGCGCGGCTGCGCCGATGGCGGAGCTAAGTCCGCGCCGGATCGCCCAGATATCGTCGACTTCCTGCTGCGACGCGGCGACGCGGACTTCCTGCACGCCGCGTTCTGCGGCAATGGCTTTGATCTGCTCCGCCTGTTTAGCAAGATTCGCATCGCTTTCCGCATCGATTTCCAGCACGATGCACGCTTCGATGCGCGGATCGATGTCGAGCTTGCGATGGCGGCTCACCGCCTGCAAGCTGATCTTGTCCATGATTTCCGCCGCCGCAGGTACGACGCCGGTAACAAGCATCTTGTGTATCGTCTCGCAGGCGCTGTCGAGCGAAGGAAACATCAGTTGTATCGTGTTGCGCAGCTTCGGCATCGGGATGAGACGCAGAATCGCCTTGGTGACGATGCCGAGCGTGCCTTCCGAACCGGTAAAAAGCTGCGTCAGGTTATAGCCGGTCACGTTTTTGATCGCTTTGCCGCCGGTGTTGATGACGCTGCCGTCCGGCAGGACGACTTCGAGCCCCATCACGTAATTGCTCGTCACGCCGTATTTGACCGCGCGCATGCCGCCCGCATTCTCCGCAATGTTGCCGCCGATCGTCGAGTATTTCCAGCTTGCCGGATCGGGTGGAAAGAACAGGCCTTTGGCCGCACAGTGATCATAGACGTCAATCGTACGCACGCCCGCTTCGACTGTGACCATCATGTTGCCTTCGTCCAGTTCGATGATCCTGGTCATGCGATGCAGCGCAAGCGAAATGCCGCCGTTGTCGGGGATGCTGCCGCCGGTGCGACCGCTCGCCGTGCCGCGCGGCGTGACCGGCACGCCGTATTCGTGCGCAATCGCCATGATGCCGGAAACTTCCTCCGTGCTGCGCGGCATGACGACCAGATCGGGAATATGCTGCTCCGCCAACGGTACGAATGAGGAGTCATAAGAATAGCCAAAGCATTCGTCTTTCGAGTCCAGTGCATTCTCCGCGCCCACGATCGCACGGATCTTTTTTTTGATTTCCTCGCTTATCATTCGCTCTACCTCCAACGTCTGCGCAAAAGAAGCGCATTCACATTGTTATTTTATTCCCATATCTACACAGTATCACCTTGCTCCGGCAAAGCAAAATACATTCTAACAATGAGTTGATAGCCTGCGCCTATCATGTCGCCAGACCGAAGTAATAGAATAAAAAAAACGATTACAGAATGAGCTTTGCAAATCTCTATGATTTTCCTCAGCCGTTCCTTCAAATTCCCCGCGGAAGTAGTTTTTCCGAGACGTTAAGAGCGAGGAAACCAGCCAGGGAGCAACAACCAAAAGCACTGGAACAAGCAGCAGGACGCTGCTTGCAGATATTGCGCCATGGATGGCGTCATATATCTGGTATTCCCGTGGTTGCAGGTTGGTGCGACCATGGCTGGTCCGAAGAACGATCAGTTCCGGTAAAACTATTTTCGCGGAAAAGACTAAAAGTATTAATAAATCGCATGACTATCAAATTTATTTTGCTAAGGCAAATTCTTAAAACACTTATAACCCAAGTATGAAGGAAGGGACATCGCAAAATAGCGTTTCCTATTTTGCGATGTCCCTTTTATGAATGCTTTACCTGCGTCAGTTTATACTGTTCCTTAATGAATTTAATAAACGCGAGCGAAGCGTTGGAGAGACAGCGCTCTTTTTTCCACGCCAGACCGATATCAAAGCGAATTGGTTCCTGCAGCGGCACGACCGCGATCTGCGGATCGTCGCGCACGACCATCTTCATCAAGAGCGAGATACCCGATCCGTTGGCGATCAGACTCTTCATCGTCTTGATTTGGTTGGTGGAAAGGATCGTGTTCGGCCTGAAGTGCTGGCGCTGACAGCGACTGGCGACGATTTGGTGCTGGAACGATTTTTCTTTCAGCAAAACGAACGGTTCGCTCTTCAATTGCTCAAATCGCACCGCTTTTTCGGCGCAAAGCGGATGCCCCGGCTGCACGCAGAGCACGAACTCTTCCTGCGTGATCACCAGCGTGTTCAGCGTTTCCGAGCTTTCCGGCAGAATGATGATCGCCAGATCGAGTTCTTCTTTCTCCAGCTTGTCGCCCGCATCAAGCGAGGAGGTTTCTTCGAACGCGATCAGTTGCAAGCCCGGATAGAGCTGTTTAAAGCAGGAAAAGATATCCGGGAAGAGATACGATTCGATCATCGGCGGCACGCCGACCTTGACCGTGCCTTTGCGGCAGGACTTGAAGTCTTTCGCTTCCTGAACCGCTGCGCGGCAGTCTTCAAGAATTTTTTGCATGCGGGGCAGAAACGCTTCGCCTTCCGCCGTAAGGACGGCCTTCTTCTTGCTCCGATCAAACAGCTGCACCGCGATCTCTTCTTCGAGCTTGCGAATGGCCTGCGTGATTGACGGCTGCGAAATGTGTAATTGTTCTGCGGCACGCGTAAAACTTTGCAGTTTGCCCACCATGCAGAAATATTCGATCTGTCGTAATTCCATGCTCCACCGAGCCTCCCCTGTCCGCATCCCCATTTCTTTCCTTCAATTATAACACTGCACCTAATAAAAAAATCGCCGCGCCGTTATCGCTTGCGAAAACATTTTTAGTTATATATAATAATTACTATAAGTAACTAATTTAAAGAAAGAGGCATCCCATGTCTACATCTGATCTGGTCATCCCGATTTTAGAATCCCTCTGGCTGGCAAAAAAGGCAACCGAATTGCTGCCCGAACTGCCTAGCGGCATGAAGCCAAGCCATATTCGCGTCTTGCATGCCATCCATCAGCAGCTTGCGCAAAACGGCAGCGTCCGCGTCAGCGACGTCAGCAGCGCGCTGCAAATCACCAAACCCAGCATCACAAAGCTGATCAACGAGCTGGCCGACTTGGCAATGCTAAAGAAGGTCACGGACGCTGCCGACAAGCGGATCGTATTGCTCGAACTTACGCCGCCAGGCCAGGACTGCGTCCAGCAATACGTGCTCGATTACCATGCCAAACTGGCGACGCTCTTCTCCCGGCTTGAGCGCGAAAAATATCTCTCGATGATCGACACGGTCGCTTTCATCCATCAAGCGATGCAGGAGGTGTCCGCTTGAACCGGCCTGCACTTGCGGTCGGCGAAGAAGCCGCCGTGCATAAAACCACGCTTATCGTTATCGTCTCGCTTGCTCTGGTCACGTTTATCGGCATCCTTTCCGAAACCGCATTGAACATCGCGTATGCGCTGCTGATCGATGAGCTTGGCGTTTCGGCCGCCGTCATTCAATGGCTGACTACCGGCTATCTGCTGACGCTTTCGACGCTGATCCCGCTTTCGCCGCTCTTGGTAAAAAAGGTTCGCACGAAACGCTTATTCCAAGCGGCGATCTTTCTCTTTGCCTTCGGCACAATGCTCTGCGGCTTCGCGACGACGTTCTGGCTGCTGCTCGCAGGGCGGATCATCCAGGCGGTCGGCACGAGCATCTCGCTGCCGCTTTTGATGAACATTATCTTAGCGCAGATTCCGCTCAGCCATCGCGGACGCGTCATGGGACTCGCCGGACTTGTCGCCAGTTTCGCCCCGGCGCTCGGCCCCACATTCGGCGGCGTGATGATCGAGTGGCTGAACTGGCACTGGATTTTCTTCAGTGTGCTGCCGCTGCTTGCGCTTTCTTTTCTTTGCGGCAGCCGCTATATCAAGGACATCCGCTCTGAAGAAAGCATTTCGATCGATGCGCTTTCCATTTTCCTTTCCACGCTCGCCTTTGTCGGACTCGTTTACGGCGTGAGCATTTCCGCCGAGCTTGGCTGGAAGGACGCTGCCGTACTCAGCTGTCTCGTTAGCGGCGCTTTAAGTCTGGCCGCATTTGTCGTCCGCCAGTTGCGTCTCGATAAACCACTGATTCATGTTCGCGTATTTTCGCATGCCATGTTCAGCATCGGCGCGGCCATCGTGATGATCAGCATGATGACGGTATTGGCTGCCGGTTTCGTCCTGCCGCTTTACGTGCAAAAAGCCCTGGGCTTTTCGAGCATTGCAGCGGCCTTGGTCATGTTGCCCGGCGCTATGATCAACGGCATCATGTCGCCGTTTACCGGCCGTTTTTACGACAAACACGGCGCAAGACTCTTGCTGCTGACCGGTTTTTTTCTGCTCAGTCTGACGCTGGCCGTTTTTTCCTTCACGCAAGCCAATCTGAACGAGACAACCGTCGTTTACGCGCTCTTCATGTTCGGCGCTTCGATGCTCTTAATGCCTGCGCAGACGAACGGTCTCAACCAGCTGCCGCCGAAGTACAACGCCGACGGCGTCGCAATCATGGCCACTTTGCAGCAGGTCGCCGGGGCGCTCGGTACGGCGCTGGCCTCAAGTCTCCTGACCATGAACAGCGCCAATTTTCTTACGCTCTATCGCGACGTTACGCCTGCGCTGCAAGCGCAAGCAATCGCCTTCGGCACGCAGCAGAATTTCCGCTTCTTTCTCCTTCTGGGCATCGTCGGCTTCGCGCTCTCGTTGTGGACGCGCAAAAAACGGACGGTTTGATTCGATTTATTTTCCCTAAAGTATTTTTTACTTTTTAGCAATAAAAGATTGTGTAGATTGCAGCACTTTCGAAGCGATTTAGCGCAATCTGCATATACGCAGAGAAATAAAAAGGAAAAGGTATCGCATATGGTTGTAGTCGAAATTGATTTTCATGCCGCTCAACCACATACAAAGAAAGAACATTTAGTGGAAGCCATCGAGTGCCTACTTCATGCATTGCGCATGGGAGGGAAAATTATCGGTCAGGAGTATCCGCTTGCAAGCGTTCCTACTGGCTATCGTACTTATTTATGTGCGCCGGAGGAAACTGCATTGGCGCAAGCTCCCACTATTTACGAAAAAAATTTCTCTGCCGCACTAAAGAATTTGGGCATTGAGTGGTCATGGAAAATAATCGGACATGATTCTTCAAGCGCACCGCTTTGCAATTGCCAAAAAGTGCATGCTTATTTTCTTTATACCAACTATCTTTCACTGGAATCACCGCTTCGTTGTGGCGATTGCTTCGGTTCAATCCCCTTATATAAGATACCGACAACAAAAGATGACGAATATGTTGACGTCATGACCTGGGAAAGCGATTATCGAGCATGTGATACCTTGCAAATGAATTGTTCGACTGGTGAACGCTTTGCTCTAAAAGAACTGTCTCAAGCCAACAGCAGCTTAAGCAAACGCGGCATCGATATTTGCCGACGTATTACAACTCTGACCACTGTACCAACCTATTACTATCTCCTACGATCTTCTGGCCGAAGTAAAAAAGCCGAACTACAGCGCAAATGCCCCTGCTGTAATGAAAATTGGTTGCTTAAAGAACCTCTTCACGGCCTGTTTGATTTCCAATGCAACTCTTGTCGCCTTCTTTCTAATGTGACTTGGTCGCTTTAAAAGTCTTGAATTTGCTAAAAGCAGCAGTAACGGCAAGCAGGAACATCCGCTTGCAGCGCGAATTCTTATATACATAAAACAGCACTATAATTCGTGCCAGAATGAAGGGATGATAACGCTTGCAACATATGATGGATGGATTTGTCCAAAAGGTCATGCATAGCATGGCTTGGCATACGGGAGCGAAACTGACGAACCTGTTGTTCGTACCGATCGTAATCGCGTTGGTCGGCTACGGCATTTACCGCTTCGTGCAAACGAAACGGCAACAAAAAAAACTTGCAGATTGATGCTGCAAGTTTTTTTGTTGCCGTTTTCTTTACGCTGTCTGATTCTGCGGATTTTGCCCGTATTGATTATCGCCTTCCTGACTTTTAAACGTCATCAATCCTAAATAGACAAACACGCCCAGAATCGGAATGAACAACGTCAGCATCCACCAGGCGCTGCGTCCGGTGTCATGCAGGCGACGGAAAGAAACTCCAAGACTCGGCAAAAGCGTCGCAACCATGTAAATCAGGCCTAACAAGCCTTCGCCGCCCATGCCTAAAAGACGATCCAACAGCGACAAGCAGATATTAATGATAAAACTGACTAAGGTAAAATACCAAAACTCTTCCCGTCCGGCACGACCATTAAATACGGCATACTTTTTCAAAACTTCTATATACCAACGCACAGGGACTCGCCTCCTTCTTTCGATTGCTTCCCTTTCATTATATAAGAAATTGGCGCGGCTAATTTTAAACAATCTATAAACTTTTAAAGCAAAAGCAGCTGCAATAAAACAGAAATCCTGTTTTGTTGCAGCTGCTTTTCATTTCTCTTTTATATTTTTAACGGACGCGATTGACGACGGTTTCCAGTCGATGCGCGATGCCGTTAATGCTTTCCAGCGTAAACATCATTTCCTGCGTGGCCGCCGCCTGTTCCTGACTGACCGCTCCGGTCGTTTCAATCGCCTTGCCCATTTCCGCGACCACCGTATTCATTTCGTTCAAAGTCTTTTGAATGTTTTTCGCCGCTTCCTGCGACTGTTCCGCCAGTTTGCGCACTTCTTCCGCGACGACTGCGAAACCGCGTCCGTGTTCGCCTGCGCGGGCCGCTTCGATCGCGGCGTTTAGCCCCAAAAGATTAGTCTGCGCCGCAATGGTTCGGATGAACTCCATCAAATCCGTCGTTCTTTTTGTCCGGTCACTCATCTCCTGCGCCAGACGGATGCTGCTCTGGCCTGAGTCGGCCAGTTCCGCCGCACTTTTCGCCATTTGCTCCACGCTTTCGGTAACGCGTCCGGTGTTCGAGGCCAAATTTTCCACGATTTCAATCATATCCATCGTGTTCTGCGCATCGATCCCCGAGCTGATCGTACCGACCACCTTGCCGTTTTCGATCACCGGCACGAACATGGTTTTTATCACGCGGCCGTATACTTCTTTCGGTACATCGGCATAGACCGTCTTGCCGGTTCGGATGCATTCTTCGATTCGCGCAATTCCTTTAATCGGCTTGCCGGGCGGCAATTCGACGCCAAAGCCCTGCGCCGACTGCGAACCAAGATATTCGTTTAAATCCGTTAAGCCTACCGCCATATCATCGCGCACAATCTTGTTAAAATAGGGCAATGCAGTTTTTAGAGCCTCCAGTAAAGGGCTTTTTTCGTCGCCAGTTTCCACTACTCAACACCTCTTTCCCATTTTTCGCACTACCGTCACTACGCTTAGCAGCTTCGTTATATTCAGCTAAAATATAACATATAATATTTTTATACGCAATGACGCACTTTCGTACGCAATACTGTCCAGAGATTTCTTCAAATCACATGCGAAAAAACAAAAGACCCGGCACAGCACTTGAAGGAGAGTTGCCTCCGCCAAGCGCTGGCCCGGGTAATGAGAGAGGGCTTTTTTAGTGCCGCGCGGTTTTCTTACAGGTAATGTCTGGCTTGGCCGACGTCGTTGAACAGTTCCAGTTTTTGCTCGATGACTTCTTTCATCGCTTCGATGCAGGGCGGATAGATCGCGTTCGGTTCGCGCAGCGACGTATCTTGCAATACTTCACGGCATTTTTGGTAAAACGCTTCTTTGATGTCGCTTGAGATATTGATCTTGGAGATGCCGAGCTTGACCGATTCGGCAATTTCGCTGTCGGTGTTCGCCGAGCCGCCGTGCAGGACGAGCGGAATGTCGACGCAGCTTCTGATTTCCTTCAATAAATCAAGGCGCAGCTTTGGCTTCATGTTTTTTGGGTAAATGCCGTGCGAAGTGCCGATTGCAATCGCCAGGGTATCGACGCCGGTTCGTGAAACAAATTCTTTGACGGTCGCCGGATCGGTATAAATGATTTGCTCGCTGCCGCTTTCGCCACCGTTTCCGGTGCTGCCGATCGTGCCGAGTTCGGCTTCGACCGAGACGTTTACCGCATGCGCCATTTCGATGACCTTTTGCGTGATCGCGACATTTTCCTCAAACGGCAGCAGCGACGCGTCGATCATAACCGACGTGAAGCCGCATTTAATCGCTCTCACGACTTGCGCAAAGTCGCCGCCATGATCGAGATGAATCGCAACTGGAACATTGCTCTTGCTTGCTTCTTCCCGTACACCGGCAATGAAGCTGTCTTCGAGAAACGATAATTCATCCGGGTGAATCGCGATAATAACCGGCGCTTTTTTTTCGTTGCACGCTTCCATCACCCCTTTGAAAATCATGCTGCTGCTCACATTGAACGCAGGCACCGCGAATTGATTTTTCTGCGCCACTGACAATAATTCTTTCATGTTTACTAACATATTCATCGATCTCCTCAATTTTTATTATTGGAACCCGCTAAGCGAATGTAATGCCGCACAACTTCACGGCTCTCTTTTTCCACGCGACTGACCAGCTCGTAATAGTTTAGCTCGCCCTCTTGTTGCAGATATTGTTTCGCCGCGCTCAGATTGGCATTCATGAAATCGCAGCCGACGTTGATCTTATTGATCCCGTGCTTGACCGCCTTTACAATGTTGGCTTCGCCCGAACCCGAGCCGCCGTGCAGAACGAGCGGCATCTTGGTTTGCTTTTTTATGTATTGCAGCCGTTCAAAGTCAAAAGCGGGGATCATGCCGGGCGGATAGTTGCCGTGCGACGAGCCGATTGAAATCGCCAAAGCGTCAACGCCGGTTTGCCTGGCGAACGCAACCGCTTCCTCGGGATCGCTGTACATGGAACCGTCAGTAAACTCCGCCTGCTCGGTGCTGCCGATGCAGCCGATTTCTCCTTCTACGCTGACGCCTTTGGGAAACGCGTAGTCGACGATTTCTTTCGTCATTGCAATGTTGCCGGCCAGGCCGAAGCGCGAAGCATCGACCATGACCGAAGAAAATCCGTCATCGATCGCTTTTTTCAGCAGCAATACGTCCTGTCCGTGATCAAAGTTGAGCGCGACCTTTACCGCCGTACGCTCGGCCAGCGTCTTGACGAGCGGAGCAATCAAACGGCTGTCGCAATGCTCGACCAAATGATCCTGGTAGAGATTGATGATAATCGGCGCGTTTTCCTCTTCGGCGGCGCGAATCACGCTGCGCGCCGTCTCCAGATTAAAGCAGTTGATCGCCATGACCGCATAAAATCCGTCGTTCGCTTTGTCCAACATATCCTTCATCGAAACATACATAGCGTCTACTCTCCTACCTATTTTATGCTGATGCTCGACAGATCCAGCTCGTCCTCCTCTGCCTCGACCGCTTCGGCATTTTCGTCAACGTCTTTCTTCAGCGCGACGAGCAGCAATGCGGTGATCAGACTGCCCGCGCCGAGCGAGATCAAAAAGCCGAGCGGATTTTGCATCGCCGGAACGATGAACATGCCGCCGGACGGTACCGGCGATCCGACGTCGAGCAGCATGATCAGCATGCCGCCGATCGCCGCGCCGAACGAGCAGGAAAAGATCACGCGAAACGGATCCACCGCGGCAATCGGGATGACGCCTTCGGTAATCATGCAAATCCCCATCGGAAAGGCAATCTTTATATTGTCCGCTTCGCTCTTGCTGTAACGCGCCTTTCTGATCAGCCAGGAGAGCGCTACGCCAAACGGCGGGATCATCGATGCGCAAATCTTGATCGCTTCCGGCCCGTATATTTTCTCGACTAACAAGCCGTCGGCAAACAGCGAGGCCACTTTGTTGACGGGCCCGCCGAAATCGAACGCCGCCATTGCGCCCATGATCAAACCGAATACCGCTTTTGAACCGCCCTGCATATTGACCAGCATGTCGCGCAGTTCAAACGATGCGGCTGCAATCGGCCGTCCGATCACAAAGAACATGATAAAGCCGACAATCAGCGAGGCCAGCAGCGGGATGATCATCATCGGCATCAGGCCCTGCGCCCAAAGCGGTACTTTTATGTTTTTCTTGAGAAAGTTAACGCACCAGCCGGACATATAACCGCCCAGCATGCCGCCGAGGAACCCGGCGCCCATCGCATTGGCGATCATGCCCATTAACAAGCCCGGCGCAATCCCCGGCCGGTCGGCAATCGAATAGGCGATCGCGGCCGACATGATCGCCGGAATCAGCCCCATGCCATACACGCCGAGCGTTACGGCCGCTTCCCAGATGTTGTACTGGCTTTTATAATCCGAAATCAAGGCCGGATTGCCGCCGGCTATATTGCCGATCGCAATCAGTAAGCCGGATGCAACCACGAGCGGGATCATATAGGAGATGCCGGTCAACGCATGCCGTTTTAATTCCAACTCTTTCAACATAAAAAACAACCTCCACTTTCCTCATTTTTACCCGTTCAGATCGGCTTGGATTTTGTTCAGTAAGGCTTTCGGCGATTTGATCGCGATGTGCGTAGGCACTTCTACGATCCGTTTTCCTTGAAACCGTTCCCTGCCGCCCACTTTGATGTCCGCGGCGATGATCACGACGTCGGCTGCGGCAATCGCAGCGGCGGGCAGCTCGTCTTCGGTGCCGATCGTGCCCTGTGTTTCAATATGGATGGTATGGTTTAACTCCTTTCCCGCTTTGAGCAGCTTTTCTTTGGCGATGTAGGTGTGGGCGATCCCGGACGTGCAGGCTGCGATTCCGACAATGTTCATATTGCTCACTCCTTCTTATTTATTTCCGCTGAAGATAGCGATGATTTCACTGGTTTGCGTACTGCTGAACAACCGTTCCACCACCTGTTCGTCGGCCAGTTTTCCGGCGAATTCGCCGAGCAGCTTCACATGCACCGTGGTGCTGTCCACATCGCGCACCGCAAACAAGATGATGCATTGAATCGGTTCGTCATCCAAAGACTCCCATAGTATCGGCGCTTTTGTCCGTCCGATCGCCAGCGACGTTTTTATGACGCTGTTCGATTTACCGTGCGGAATGGCAATGCCGCCGCCGATTCCGGTCATCCCTTCCGCTTCTCTTAAATAGACGTCTTGCACGAAACCTTCCTTTGAAGATAATGCGCCCGATGCCATCAGCATATCCGCCAACGCGTCTATCGCTTCCGCTTTATCCGCCACATCCAGTTCCAGGTTAATGCGACTTTCATCAATCACCATCGACAAATCCATATCTGAGCCCTCCGCTTGTTGTAGTTTATCCCTGTTTTGTCTTCAGCAAAAAAGAATAGCATTTTCGCAGCAGCGCTGCGGACAATTCCTGCTCGTCAGCGAGCATAAGAACCATTTTCTTTTTCCCGGCGGCCATCTCTTGCAAGACGGTCACGCTCTCTTCTTTTTTCCCGCTTTGTTTCCGGTATACGCAAACCTCCAGCTTGTTCCACGCAATGCGTTCGACAAGCCCCGCCTGCGCAGGCTCTGCGTGCTGCTCTTTTGTCCATTGGAGTTCTTTTTCCTCCGGCATTTCCCGTTCCAACTTTCCCTCTTCCGTCACCGCTTGATGGCCGTTGACCAGCAATTCTTTAATCCGGCCTACATCCGTCTTATTGAAGAGTGCGCTGACATAAGCCACCGGTTTATTGATCGGCTTGGCCAGTTTTACCGTGGACAGCACCAGATCAATCTGCGTCAGATCCTTTTTTCGTTCCAATTCTTTCGCTGAAATGATGTCGACAATGTTCCACTCGGGAAACTGATTGGTTACCCGCTTCGCCAACAGATGCGAAGTGCCGACGCCGGTCGAGCAAATGATCATCACATTTTTCCGCTGAATCGCCTCTTCGATCGCCGATTGAAAATAGACCGCGATATAACTGATCTCGTCTTCACTGATGCGCGGCAGTTGGTAGCGCATTCTGATTTTAAGGATCACCAGCTTCAGCAGCAGCACGATCGCGGGAAACTCTTCTTTTATTTCCGCCAGCAACGGATTTTTAATTTCGATATTGTACTCGATCCGGTTCAGCATCGGTTTCAGATGCAGGATTAAGTTGTTGAACAAGAGCGGCGTAAAGAGAAATTGAAGCTGCGAAATTTGTTCCGCCAGTGCAATCATTTCCGTTGCCATTTGCTGCAGCAGGTCATCGACCGCATTGTTTTTTCCGCCGTACGTCTCTTGCGCAATTACGCCGCCTGACGACATCAGATAGCGGTAAATATAAAACACTTCCTCTTCGTTGATCGGAATCGCAAACGTATCGCTTAGGCATTTGGCCACTTCTTGTGAAACGCGATAAAACGACGTGTCCAGCATTTTTTCCGCTTTGCTTTGCGCATAAATGGTTTTTCCCTGTTTGGTGCGCCGGATTAAAATCAACAAGTGCGTGATCAGATTAATATAGTAGGGTTCCGTTATTTGATACTGCAACAGCGCTTCCGCTTTTTCGACGATTTCCTTCACCTGATTGACGTTGAATTCGCCGAAGTGTTCTTCCAATTCCAAAATCGTTTCCTTATCGATGCGTGAGGTTTCCACTTGCTTCGCACAGATCAGCTCGTTCAGCCGCTCGACCATCGCTTTGCGGATGTCGCTTTCCGCACCGACCAAATAAGTACCCTGCATGCTTTTTTTCAATTGCAAATTGTACTTTGCCAGTTTTTCTTCGATCACCTTGAAATCATTTACGATCGAAGTCTTGCTGACGAAATACTTGTCCGCCAGATACTGGATCGACAATTTTTCTTTCGTGCCTTCAAACAGTTCAAACAGTATTTTCAGCCGCCTGTTTTCCACCGATAAATCCGGCAGCGAGTTGCTCTCGGCGACGATATCGCCGATATGATCGCGCCCCGCCGGAAGAATCCGAATCCCCCGCCCTGCCGTTTTTTCCAGCAGCACGCCGCTTTTTTCCATGCCCGCCAAATCATTGCGTATCGTTTTGACCGAACATTGCAGCACCGCCGCAACTTTTTTAACAGGTGCAAAATCCTCCGTCTGCAACAAATATTTCAAAATTTGTTTCTGCCGCTGCTGTAGCTCCTTCATTTGGATTTCCTCCTGCCTTTGCTTACATTCGAATTGTAGCATTATTGAATCAATTCAAAAATGACAAAACATTGCCACAATGCCATTCCCATTTTAGTATACTCATGCAAAAAAGAAAAACGGCAACCTTCCCTGCTCCGGTCAGAAGCGGAAAGGTTGCCGTGCATGACTTACTTTCTAATCCAATTTTCCTTTAAAAACTTTTACGGATCCCGGCGTTCACCTGCCAAGGCATATTGGTGATGCCGCCGCTGGTTCGGCTGAGTTCGAGATAACTATTCAAGCCGTTGCCGTGCGAAATCGTCCAGCCGAGATCCATTTCCAGCCAGGTGTCTTTCAGATTTTGTCCCAGCGTAACGCCGGGCAGACCGCCGCTTGTCATGGAAACGGAAGAGGAGGCGCTGAATTCTCTGGCCAACGACGCTTTGACGTAAAAGCTGCTTTTCTCCACCATCCGGCCGATCGCCAAGCCCAAACGACCGACGACCGAGTTGGCCGCCCGATTATAAGCGCTCGTTCCGTCGCTGGTCGTATAGCTGGCCGAACTTGTCCGGCCCAGATTGATTTCCGCCTGCGGTTCGAGATACCAGCCGCTGGCCAATTTTTTGCGCAAACCGTATTCCGCCGAGAGACTGCTGCCCCAATTGCTGTAGTTGCCATTGACTTGCGTCGCCGACGCATTGTTCAGATAGGAGTCAAAATTGTTGCGCAGGCGGCCTTGTTTGGCGATCAGATCGAGGTACTGCCCGTTGTTGCCCAGCCAGCTCGCGTATGCGCCAAGCGTCAGGCTGCTGCTGCTGCCGCTGCCGCGTTCCAGCGTGTTGCTGCCTTGCAGATAGCCGAGCGCATAGCCGGTAAACCAGACGCCGTTCTTCCCTTCGTGCCGCGTGTCATAGCCGCCCTGCATCGCGGTGTAGGTTTGTTTCAGCTGACTGCCTGGCGTTTCCTGCGCGCCGCGATAGATCCGAAGCCACTCGCCGGCATTGCCCGGCGATGTGCGCAGTTCGCCCATCCGCCGCGTCAGGTTGTTGTTTACGGCCCGCCAGAGCATCAGATTGCTGGTCGCGGTATGCAACCCGCTGTATACGGTCTGGCTCGCGCCTTCGCTGCCTGCGCTTGGCAGCGTAAAACCGGTTATGCTCCAGGTCGTCCCGCTTTGACTGAGCGTCGGCGTATAACGGTAGGCGCCGTAATCGGTTGGCAACGCCTGAAATGTCGCGCTGCCGGAGGCTACGGTTGCAAATACGGCCGAACCGGTTATGCTCCTGCCCGTCAGAAAAGACGGATCATAGTTGACCTTCAGTTTATTTTGCGCATTCACCGCGTTCGTGATCGCGATCCGGTCGGATCGGCCGTGCGCCAGGTCGGTATTGATGATAAACGTCGTCGTGCCTTGCAGCGTCCCGATGCTAAGGTTATTGCCGACATTCCGGTTGTTAAAGAGACTGACTGCGCCGTTGTTGGCCGCCAGGTTCGTGATGCTATAGGCAGCCGAGGCATCGCTTAGCTGGATCAAGCCCTGCTCCAGTTGCGTATTTCCTGACAAAGCCGCTCCGGCCTTCAATTGTATCGCACCGCCGCTGTTGACGTTCGTAGTTCCATCCACGCAAGCGCTGGCGTTGACGGTCAGCACACCGCCGTTGTTGACGTTCGTAATCCAATGCAAATTGTTCAGATAGCCGCCGGCGTTGATGTTCAGTTTGCCGCCGCTGTTGACGTTCGTAGTACCATACAAATAACCGTAGGCGTTGACGTTTACTGTGCCGCTGTTGACATTCGTAATCCCATTCACACCAGCGAGTGCGTTGACGTTTAACGTGCCGCCGTTGACGTTCGTAATCCCCGTTATATAGCCACTGTCGTTGACATTCAGCACGCCACCGCTGTTGACGTTCGTAGTGCCCATTATATCACTATGCGTGCTGTTCAGCGTGCCGCCGCTGTTTACATTCGTAATCCCACCCAGGCTAGCTCTGCCAAGGAGATTCAGAGTGCCGCCGCTGTTAACATTTGCACCATCTATATAGTTCCAGTAAACATCCATCGTACTGTTGTCGATCTCGATCACCGCCGCGTGCGCGACGGGCAGCAGATCGCTTGGCGCCGCCGGGGTCAGTCCCAGTCCGGCCAGACAGCCGATCATACGGATCAACAGCACTTTTTTTCGGTTAAGCCTTGCTTTCTTCCTCATTGCAGCGTACCTTCCTTGGTTCAAAAATCATACTTATTTATCTTCCGCACTCCTGTCCAGCGCAGCTCGAAATCCATCCGTCTCCTATTTTTTCTTGACGGACGCTCTCACGTTTTCATAACTATAACCGATTTCCGCTCATTATTGCAGGACAATCCTGCTGTGATACTATGACAATTCAGCTCTCTTCTTCGGCCTTAGTAACAAAAATTCAAAAACGAAGCGATAGGAACTTCACAGCTTCGTTCCTATCGCTTCGTTTTTCGCTATTCACTTATACGTCAGCGTTCATCGCTTAGCATAAAAATCAGGAGCTAATCTTACCGGAAATGCCGGCTTTGAATATATTGGAATTAAGACCTGCAACCGGCCCGATCATCCAGCCCAAAAAGGAGTCATCCGCCGAGCGCGTGAAAAACAGTTGTTCAATCCCCGCGACAAGTGCAAATCCATCTCCATATGTATTGACGTGTGTTCCTCCGTCATCAATAATCAGCCACTTCGGATCATGGTTGAAAAATCCCCACATAGGGCCTGTGGCAGCGCCTGCACTTAATCCTAGCGTAGTTGATGTCCAGGAGCCTCTCGTTTCCTTGCCCTCTTTTTCCAGAATCAGAGGTGTAAGCGTTTGGGCTCCCACTATAAAAGAGGCTGAGGTCATCCAGCCAAATGCATTCGTGCTAAATCCTTGCGATGCAGCCTCCTGATTGACCTTTACCATGCCAGGGTTTGTAGCGGAAATCTTGAAAAAACTATCGGGATTACTCAAACTTTCAATGCCGTGTTCATCAATCGCAGTTTTGAAGGCTTTGGCTTGTGCGGTAAGGAGATCTTGGTATTGGTTGAAAAAAGAATTTACATTAGACATTATCATCCCTCTTTTCTGTTTTTTTAATTACCTGTTATCAATTATAAATGTTGTATGTTTTTTTCTCATGGGCCAATCGCGCTATGGTACTATGACAATTCTGCTGTATTCGTTATTTTTACCGCCTTGCTCTTATAATATTCTCTAACACTTGACGACGCGGATTTTTCAAGAGCGCTTCTTTGCAAATTAAAGACCGGAAACTATCCGTATAGTTTCCGGTCTCTTAAAAGCCTTCTCTCTTTATCATTGTAAAAACGCTTTGCCGTTCATTTGATAAACCAATATTCGATTTCACCGCTTGCCTTGTTGCAAAAGTCCTCTAAGAAATTTTTCAATTGTTCTTTTGTATCTTCCGCATGCTCGTCTGCGCCGATTCGGATGACGGCATAGCTCGTCCCCGCTTGTTTTCCGGTTGCCGCCGCTTCGCTTTCGTTCAAACTTTTATTCTGGTTCAGGCAGTGCAGCAGATCGGTTTTGGAGCCGATGTTTTTCAGCGTGATCGGCGTCATGCACACTTTATATTCGTCATCGTCATCAGCCAGGTTGACTAACGCTTCGAGCTTCTGCTTGGCCTTATCGTGAGACACGGGCTTTACTTTCACTTCTTTTCCGATTTGGTTTTGATAGTTCCGGCGATACGCGGAGGGCTTGATCTGGAACCATTTTTTAAAGGTCTGATTTAAGTATTTTATATCGGAAAAACCGCAGCGTTCGGATATTGCAGCAAGCGGGTAATCGCTTTCCAGCAGCAGTCGCTCCGCTTTATAGACGCGGATATAACCCAGAATCTCCTGAAAACTGGCGGCGCCAACCTCTTTGAACAGGTGCGAGATATACGACTTTGAATAAAACGATTCGCGCGCGATGTCTTCGAGGATCGTTTTGGCTGTATAGTTCTCATAGATATATTGAACGATCTTGTAATAGATCGCCAGTTTCTCGTCACTGATGTCGCTCTGCCGGTTGTAATAGCGCTCCAGGGAATATTCTCTGACCAGCGTATCCATGATTCCGTCTGTGATCTCCTTTGTCGCCTCTTCTTCACCGCCTTTGATCGTATTATCGATCAGGCTGAGCAAACATTGGCGCAGTTTTGTCGTATGCCCTTTGTATTTTGCAAGATCAAAGGATTCACAGGCAAAGAGAACGTAATCAATGTGCGGAAAAGCGCTGCGGTATTGTAGCAGGCTGATCTGGAAAACGGCGACCATATTGTCCCGCTTGTCGTGCCGCCATATCTTATGCGAGTCTTCTTTGTTCACGACCACATAATCGCCTTCGCTCAACGTGAAGTATTCAAAACTCACCTTCACTTTCACCGTGCCTTTAAGCACGAAGATGATTTCGATCGCGTCTTCATGGCAATGCAACGGATATTCGTCGATCTTATAAAGTTGGATGCGCAGCGGATCGTTATCCTCAAAAGGAATTTTCTCTGTATACATTTTTATAACCTCGCAATCCTTTTCTAAGCCGTAAGCACTTCCTAGCGCGCTGCCGGAATCATTTCTTGCGCTTCCGCTAGCGCACTATTCCAACGTAAGATCCGGCGGCAATTTTCTAAAGAAATCGGTGCTGAGCGCCGTGTAGAGAATGCCCAATCCGAGCCACGCAAAGCCCAGCACTTTTGCCTGATAGGCAAGGCTTAAAAGAAAATACAAACAAAGTCCCGCGCCAGTCAGCGGAAAAAGCAGGTATTGGATGGTGTCGACCGGCGATCGCCGTTTCCCGCGCAGATAAAAATGAGAAATCACGGCGATATTGACCATTATGAAGCCTAGTAAAGCGCCAAAACTGATGAGCGACACCGCGTTCATGACGCTGTCGGAAAAAAAGACCGCACTCAGTGATATGGTCGATACGAGCGCGATATTATAAACCGGCGTCTTATAACGGGGACTGACGTAGGCAAAGAACCGTTTCGGCAAGGCGCCGTCCCGCCCCATGCCGAAAAGAATGCGCGCTATCGTAGCCTGCGCTGAGACGACGCAGGTCAGGCTGGCCAGGTTGCCGATCCAGAAATACAAGGACTGCATGTAATCCGCCTGCAGGTGCAGCGACACTTCCAGGAATCCCGTGTTGGGATCGACAATCTCTTTCCAGGCTGACGGCCAGGCGATTTGGCAAAAATAAGAGATCAGGAGAAAGAAGCTTCCGGCAATCAGGCAAACAAACAGCAACGCTCTTCCGACTGTTTTTTCGGGCTGATGCGTCTCTTCCGCCAGCGTGGTCACCGCATCAAAGCCGAGAAAAGCAATGGTCAAAACGCCCACTGACATTAAAAAATCATCCGTGTTGAATTCCGGCGCGTTATAGATAGCCGGCCAGGAGTAGAACGTTCCCGCTCCGCCCCCCTCCATGACGAGCTTGGCAACTACGAAGAGAAAAAGCAGCGAGAAAGCCGCCTGGGCGATTACCGTCCCCGTATTGACTCTTACCGTCGGCTCTATGCCCAAAACATTGATCACGCCAACGATAAGAACGCTGAGAATAATCCACGCCCATATCGGCACAAGCGGACAGTAATTATTCATGAACAAACCTAAAAACAGGATGCAGACCATAGGCAGCAGGATGTAGTCGAGCAACATCACCCAGCCGGTAATAAAGCCCAGGTGCGGGTTGACGGAACGTTGCACGTAGGTGTAGGCCGAACCGGCGACCGGATAAACGGATACCATTTTCGAATAACTGGCGACAGTGAACAAAATCGCCAGCGTGGCCACCAAATATGCCAGCGTCATCATGCCATGCGTCATGCCGGACATAAGACCGAATTGCGTAAACACCTCAATGGGGCTTAAATACGAAAGGCCAAACCAAACAAGGCTGCTTACGCCGAGAACCCGTTTGAACGCCGGTTCATAGCCCAGACTGCGCAGTTTGCTTTCCGCGACATTGTCGTTCGATTCCATGTTAGAAACCTCCGTCTTTCTTTATAAAAGGACATTGCCTGCTGCGCGTCAGCGTCGCCATTCGGGTGAGCGGTAGACCGTTTTCCCCCGGCAGATGGTTTCCAAGACAGCGGCTGCGTGAATCTCGTTTGCCGCAATCGTTAGGATATTTTCAGCCAAGACCACCATGTCGGCCCGCTTGCCTGCTTCCAAAGAGCCGGTGACGCCTTCAAGACCAAGTGCCCGCGCTCCATTGAGTGTACACATTGCAATGGCCTGCTGACGTGAGATCCGCTCTGCCGGATTGTGCTGCCGCTTGCGATCTTTTGCCCCAGGCTTATTCCGGGTAACGGCGATCTCAATTCCCCAGAGCGGCGTCGGCTTTTCGCTGACGGTACCATCGCTGGCCAGACAAGTCAAGACGCCTGCAGCGAAGAAACGTTTTGCAGGAAAAGCAGTTGCGGCTCGCTCAGGCCCCAAAATGGGCGCAAAGATCTCTTCATAATAGAGAGGTTCTTTATAATGCCAAAACGAGTTGAGCGACGCCGTCACTTTCAAGATTGCCATTCGCCGGACATCTTCGGGCCGGATCAAAAGCAAGTGCGTGATCGTATGGCCGAGTTCTTTCCTGCCGTATTTTTCCTGAGCTTCTTCGATTGCGTCGAGACACTCTTTGACCGCCCTGTCTCCCATGGCATGGATATGCAGCGGTATGTTTTCGCGGTGTAGGGTTTGGATGAACATTCTGATTTTTTCCCGGGAAATATTGTTATAGAAACCGCCTATATTCGCCGGATTCTCCACTTCATCCGCGTAAGGCTGCATCACATACATATTTTTTTGAATGCCGTCGGCAAATAATTTAACGGAAAAGAATTTGAAATCCTCCGTGCCGGAATAACGGCGCTGCGTTGTACGAAATTCACGCACCGTCCGTTCCGGATCATTCACATCGCCCAGCAAGGAGACACGCCACAGCATTTTTTCTTGTCCGCTCTTGATCGATTCGTACACAGCGTCCAGATGGGTATTATCCTGCAACGGCGCAAGCAATACATCCTGCAGCAGCGTCACTCCGTAGGAGTGCATCTCCCGCAGGAAGCCCTGCATCCCGGCTCCGGCCAGTTCTTTCTTCCTCCATATGGGCTGTTGCGGCAGATGCGCATCCAGACGTTGAATGGCGGCTTCTTTATAGACGCCCCAGGCTTGCCCCCGGTATGCGGAAAAATCCGTACCATGATACGTTCCGCTAAAGTCCTGCGGCACTTTGCTTTCATGCTCTTCCGCCTTCGCCTCAAAACCGTTCGCTTTGGCAACTTCAATAGCCACACTGTTATACCAGGCGCAATGAAGATCGCTCGAATACAGCTTGACCGGCACATTTTCCAGAAAGGTGCCGCGCAAGGCTTCATCCAACAAGAATCGGCTCGGGCCAAGATTACTCTCCGGTGAAAGACCATACATATTAAGGTTGTACGCCTGGAAGACCGCCTGTTCCCAATTGCTCCCGCTCACGAATTCCGCTTCACGCTGCGCGCTATCCGCAGCAAAAGCCCGAATGATTTTCAGATATTCCGGCACCGTTTTCGCCGCTCCCAGGTAGATCCCAGTAAATTTTTCCGCAAATAGGCCTGCGTGGGTATGATTATCGGAAAAACCCGGCAAGACAAATTTTCCTTCTAAATCTGTCACACGGGTATCGGCTGTGCAAAACGCTTCAGCCGCCGCATTGTCGCCGACAAAGAGGATATTTCCATCCTGGCCGACAGCAATCGCTTCGGCCACCGTCTGCTTGGAATCAACCGTATATATATAGCCGTTCTTGAATAACCGTTTCGCCGTCATCACTATAAACGCTCCGTCTTGCATCATTTCCCCTTCAAACCGATCCTTAGTCAGGCAACGATTTCGCATAGCCTTCATTATAGTGCACTTTCCCTATTTCGAGAAGCGGAGAATCGGTTTCTTTCTTCATTCATAAGCAAAGCTTCCTTGAAAAAAAATTCCGCCGCCTTCTCTCCATGAGAATAGCGGCGAAAAAAAGGCCAAACCGGATAAAAAGGAACGGATTATACTAAACTGACGAGCGTGCCTGCAACTAGACTCTACACCGTTTCCAACGGCAGTTCAATTAAAAAGCGAACGCCCTGTCCGAGCTGACTCTCGCACGTCACGCTGCCCTGCAATTGCTGCGTCACGATATTGTAGAGGATATGCATCCCAAGGCCGCTGCAGCCTTTACCGCGCCCCGTGGTAAAGAAGGGATCGAATATTCTCGACAGTACATCGGCTGGGATGCCTTTTCCGTCATCGGCATAGCAAAGCAGAAGACGGTCTTCACGGCGTTCCGCCGTGAAGCGCATTTGACCGCGCGTCTGCGGCTCATAGGCATGAATAAGCGAATTCATTAGCAGATTGCTTGCAATCTGCACGAAAGCGCCGGGATAGCTGTCGAGCGTCAAATCGTCCGGACACTCGATCATCACCGTATGTCCGCTTTTTTTCAAGACGGACTGCAAACTCTGCACCACGCCTTCGAGATACTCTTTCAACTGGAAGCATTGCTTTTCTTCCTGCGCCTGATCGACCGAGACCAGTTTAAAGCTGCGGATCAGATCCGCAGTCCGCCTTGCGTTTTGCAGGATCATCTGTCCCAATTCTTCGGCACTATCCATGAATTCGCTGAAGCTTGTACGCGTCGGTTTGTTTGTGACGCTGTATGCGCGGTAATCCTGAATCGTCTTCAGTAAATGCGATGCGGCGGTCACGCCGACGCCGACCGGCGTATTGACTTCATGCGCGATGCCTGTCACCAGACTGCTCAAGGCGGACATTTTCTCGGCCTCGATCAACTGCTGCTGCATTTCCTTTACTAAGTTCAAAGAATCTACCAATTCTTCATTCGCCTGTTGCAGTTCCAAATTGGCCGTGGTCAGTTCCTGTGTCCTGCGCTTGACCTCTGCCTCCAATCGTTCATTCGCTTTGCGCAGAACCTCTTCCGCCTGCTTTTGCTCGGTAATGTCGTGCCAGACGAACACACTATATTTCTTGCCTTCAATCTCAATTACTTCCGCCGAAAAAAGACCGCTACGCCTAGCGCCGTCGGCTGTCTTCCAAACCACTTCCTCATTCTGGCATGTCTGCCCGGCCCGCATCATTTCATAAACGCGGCTTCGCTGCTCCGGCGTATTCCATAAGTCAAATTCGCTGGAGACATGGCCGATGACCTGCGCACGTTCATAGCCCAAATTGTGAAAAAAGGCTTCGCTGACCTCAACAAAACGCTTATCCTCCAGCGAAACCAGGCCGACGGCATCTCCGGCATGGCGGAAGGCTTTGGTAAACTTTTCTTTGGAGAAAATAAGTGCGGCCTGAATTTGCCTTCGCTCTGCGATTTCCTGCGTCAAAATCCGGTTTTTCTCCGCCGACTCTTCGATCAGTCCGCGTAAGTCACGCCGCATGTTCACGAGCGCATCCGCTAATTGTCCCAACTCATCGCGCGATTGAAAACTACGCGGCGTTTCTTCCAACTTTCCGGCGGCGATTTTTTTGACGCTCGCCAGCATCTGCGAGAGCGGCAGGCAAATCGACCTTGCCAGCACGACGCCAAGCCCTGCGGAGAGCAAGAGCGCCAACAGCGTAACCACAACGATAATGACGCGGGTATTGGCGGCGACTGCGCTGCTTTCAATATATAAATTATGCGCTTGTCTGACATTGTATTCTGCAATAACGTTGCGCGGCGTCAAGACATCGGCAACGATAGCTTTACTGCTTCGATACAGCGCGAAGGCTTCCGCCGTCTTATTTTCCTGTACCAGTGCAATGATCTCTGTGCGAACCTGACGATATTCACCGAGTTTCTTTTGTAGTTCACTCCAGTTTTGCCGTTCCACATCATCGAGTTCGGTCGCTTCGTATTTGTCCTGCAGACGGTCAATCTCTTTCGTGTTTTTCTCGATGGCGTTAATCAGCGTCTGGCGGTTCTCGGGCTCCGGCGTTTCGATCAATTCCAGCAAGGCTGTTTGCGTATCTTTGCTGAGCAGACGAACTTCATCCAGTATTTGTATCGGCTGCAAGCGCTCGCCGTACATTTTTTCCGCCATTTGCGCAATATTGGTGGCGGCAAAAAAACCGACAATGCCGACCGTCAGCGTAAACACAAGCATAACGCTTAAGATCACGGTAATCTTGACCGCTACTTTTTGATTATGAAGGATAGTCATCGTAAATCCTCCCTCTGCACTGCATCCCCTAACGCAAATACCTTTCCTGTTTATTTATTAGCCTAGTAAGCAAAGAACTCCTGCAAGTTTTTTGCTTAAAACAGCAGCGAACATTTGTTCGTATTTTTATTGAAAATACTGCCAGTTTATTTTATACTGTATAGTAGTATGATCTTCTTTAGCGCATCGCCATTATAAAATTTTAAGGAATAGGTGTTGATCATTTTGTCCGAGATAAAAATCGTAAGCCGCCCGGAAGTAAAAGCGTTGGCAATCAGCAGCAACGTCTCTATGTGGAAGATGCCTACGACGATGAAAAACAATTTTTTAAACCTTGCCGCCTGCCTGAAAGCAAATAACGCAGACATTTGCGAGCCGCCGTTCGCACGCTATTCGGCCATCGAATGGCAATCATTGCTAAGCGAATCCAAACTGGTCATGTTTTTCAAATCCTTCACTAAAAAATGGCTCTTTCAAACCGGCTTTCCGGTACAATCCGCTTTGTCTCCGACAAACGCCAATATGGAAATGATAACATTGCCGGCCGGAAAATACGTTACCGCGCTGCACAAAGGTTCCTATATGAAAGTCGGCGACACTTATAAGAAAATGGTCTTATGGGCCAACGCGCAAAACATTGCACTGGCGCCCGAATCGATCGAAGTCTACACCAGCGATCCGCGCATAACGGCGAAGGAAAGCCTCGAAACGCAGCTCTTTATTCCGCTAGCTTAAAATTCTCCAAATGATCCAATATGAAAAACAGGCATTGCACCTTAACAAAGGAGCAATGCCTGTTTTTCATTTCACCCTGACTACAGTATTTTTATCGCATCAGCCTTTCTGCACTGAAATGCTGATGCCATCCTGTTGATAGCGCGCATAAATCCGCTTGATGAATTCGTGGCGAATCAGCTGCTGATCCGTCACGTTATTGACCCGCAAGATCACCTGGAACTGGATGCCCGCTTCTCCAAAACTACTGTAGCGTACAAATGGCGCAAAACTTTTAACGCCGCCTTCTATTTCCTGCAAAACCTCTTTGGCAATGGCGCTGGTGATTTCTTCCACCTGAGCCAGATCGCTGCCGTAAGCGACGCCAAGCGGGATCGCGATCGAGCATTCGGCAAACGGCTGCGCATAGTTGGTAACGATCGACGAGGCAATCTTCTGATTCGGTACGACCGCCATATTTTCGGTCGGCGTCTTTATCGTCGTATTGCGCCAGTTCATATCGACAATATGTCCTTCTTCGCCGCTCGATAACTTGACAAAGTCCCCCATCTTGACCTGTTTGGAGAGCAGGATATTGATGCCGGAGAACAAATTGGCCAACGTATCCTGCAGCGCCAGTGCGGTAGCCAAGCCGCCCACGCCTAGCGCCGTAATCAGCGGCGAGATCGATACGCCGAAAGATTCCAGCAGGATCAAAGCGCCAATCGCGTAGACGATCAGGTCGATGGCGGTAACCAAAATCGAGGTGGATGCTAGGTTTTCCGAGCGCTTTCCGAGCCGATGCTTAAGATAGCCGGAACCCAGATGCGCGACCAGCAGCGTGACCGATAAGATCAGAACCGCATGAAACAGGTTTTTCAAAAAAAGCAACGGACGCGGCGGAATGACTAATAGCTCCGTTACCGCATAAAGGCCGATCAAAATGCCGAGCAGCGTCGGGATGCCGCGAAACGTTTGTTGCAGCAGCGTATAGGGAATTTTTGTTTTTTCCGCAATGATTTTGAAGAGCTTGTCAAATGTCCAGCGCAGCAATACGATGCCAAGCGCCAAACTGGCAATGTACGCCGCCAAATGTATTTTGAAGCCGCCGTTTACGATTCGGCTTCCAAGCTCCATAAAAAAGTCCAACATGTTTTTTCCTCCGCAAACAAAATGAATCTCCATCACTGACACGTTCTATTTTATTCGCCCTGCCATTCTCTAAAGAAACATGCCAGAAAATATTTCATCGTCTCATGACGCGCCTGCGCTTTTCTCTTTCCGGTTTCCGTATTCATCCTGTCCTTTAAGAGCAGAAGTTTTTCATAAAAATGCGCGATCGTATCCTCGCCCTCAGTTTGCTCGGCCGCCTCTTTGGGATTATACATCAGCCGCTGCACATGCCCGCCATAAGTAAACGCCCTGCCGATTCCGATCGCGCCCATCGCATCCAAACGATCTGCATCCTGCACGATTTTACCTTCCGGAGTCTGCATGACATGCGTATTTTTGCCGCCTTTAAACGAAATGAAGTTCGCGATATACGTCACCTGATCAATAACCGTTTGCTCAACCGCCAGCGGCGCAAGAAATTCGCCGATGATCCTTTCTCTGTCCGCATCCGTATAGCCGAATTTATGATCCGCGATATCATGCAGCAATGCGCCTAATTCAACAATAAACCGATCCGCGTCTTTTTCATGCCGGGCAATCTCCAGCGCATTGTTATAGACGCGCACAATATGCCACCAATCATGTCCCGAACCTTCCCCGTCCATTTTGGCCTTAACAAATTTCTTCGTTTCTTCAACAATCGCTTCCTTATTCATCAGCAAACCTCCTTGCGCCAATTCGAACATTTCATTGGAAAACTCATCTTCTTCAGCGACTTCCGCAGTTTTCATCGCTATTTTTTCGTATATTATAATCACTGTATATACTATGTTTACTTTAATCACTCTTTTTTGTAACTTCATTATACTGAGCGCATCGTTCTTTATTCTATCACGTCCTCTTTCCCGCAGATATTTTTTATTTCTTACATTTTCACACCGCTATAAAAAAATAGACGCATGCTGTTTAGAGCATGCGTCTGCCAGAGTGTAGACAATTGAAAAAACAGAATGCGATAACAAGAACAAATAGAAGGCTTAAAGAAAACGCTAACACGAAGAAGCGAAGCGGGCCGATCGTATCGGCCCGTTGGGAAGAAAGAAAGAAAAATTTAAAATTCCTTCCGCTCTTCCCTTCTTCAACTCTTCGTGTAAAAACCGTCCCACTTGCTTTCGTTTTATCGATAGTCTCACAGGCGCATGCTACTTTTACAGGATGCGCCTGCAAAACTATTCTATACTATGCTAACTACACTACTTTTTTCTTTCGCCACTGTTCAATTTTCTGCGTCGCTTTTTCCACGACTACGAAGAGTACCGGTATCAGAAAAATACCGAGCGCGGTAGCCGCCAGCATGCCGCCGACAACCGCGGTCCCCATCGAGGTTCGCGCGCCAGCTCCCGCGCCGCTCGCGATCGCCAATGGAATACATCCGATGATGAACGCGAACGAAGTCATCAGGATCGGGCGCAGGCGAATTTTCGCCGCTTCAATCGCCGCCTGAACCGGCTCCATGCCGTTGTCGACTCTGACTTTGGCAAATTCGACGATCAGGATGGCATTTTTCGCCGCCAAGCCGATCAGCATGATCAAACCAATCTGCATGTAGACGCTGTTTTCCAGATTGCGCATGTATTGCAAGAGGAAAGCACCGAAAATCCCGAGCGGTACGCCGAGAAGTACCGCAAACGGCACGCTCCAGCTTTCATAGAGCGCTGCCAGACAGAGGAAGACGAAGACGATCGCCAGGCCGAACAGCAACGCTACGCGCCCGCCGGCTTCCTTTTCTTCGCGGCTCTGCCCCGACCACTCGTAGGCATAACCGGCAGGCAGCGTTTGTTTCGCAACCTCCGCCAGCGTGTCGAGCGCCTGACCCGAACTGTAGCCGCTCGCCGGATTGCCGTTAATCTGAACCGCTTTAACACCGTTGAAACGGCTGATAATCGTCGGCGCTTTCACCTTCTTTGCCTTCACCAGCGTATTGAGCGGCACCATCGTATCGCTTGCGCTTTTCACGTAGAGATAACGCAGCGCTTCCGCATCGCCGCGATACTGCGCTTCGGCCTGAAGGACGACTTTGTAAGTGCGACCGAATTTATTGATGTCATTGACCTGGTTCCCGCCGAGGAACACCTGCAGCGCAGAAAATACTTCGTTGACCGATACGCCCATCTTTTCCGCCTTTTCGCGGTCAACTTCAAACTCATAGCCCGGCGTACCCGACCTGAAATTAGCCGAGATCGAACCGATTTCCGGCCGTTGCCGCGCGGCGTCAACGAATGCTTGTCCCGTTTTATCAAGCAAATCGAGCGATCCGCCTCCGCGGTCTTCCAGCATCAGCGAAAAGCCGCCAACCATACCGAGTCCAGGCAATGAAGGCATCGCAAACGCAACTACCGTGCCTTCCTGCAATTGCGCGCCGCGCATAAACGTCTGCCCGATGATCGCATCAAGTTGTACGTTTGGCGCTTTGCGCGCCGACCAGGAATCCAGTCCGATGAACATCGTCCCCGCGTTCGGTTTCGCACCGCCGCCCATGATGTCGAGGCCCGCCAGCGCCAAGACATCGGTGACGCCAGGCTGCTGCCGCACCACATCGGAAAACTTATGCAGCGTCAGACTTGTCCGGTTAAGACTCGACGCCTCCGGCAGCGAAAGGGATGCGATGTAAAAACCTTCATCTTCATTCGGTACGAAGGTCGCCGGAACGAGGCGATATAAGCCGCCGATCATAATCATCACAACGGCGAGAAAGAGCAGGCAGCGACGCGATTTGCCGATCAGGCTGCCCAATGTGCCGCCGTAGCTTTCCGTCTTTCGCTCAAACCACTGATTGAACCATTCAAAGAAACGACCGATTCTGCCGCTGTGCGCGTCTGGATCGTGCGGCTTCAAAAGCAGCGTGCAAAGCGCTGGAGTAAGCGACAGCGCGACCACTGCCGAGAGCGCCATCGACACGGCAATCGTCAGTGCAAACTGCCGGTATAAAATTCCGACCATCCCGCCGGAAAATGCGACCGGAATAAATACGGAAGCCAGCACAAATGCAATCGCAACGACCGGTCCGGACACTTCGCTCATCGCCCGCCGTGTCGCGTCGAGCGGACTCATTGCCGCATAGCGCATATGATGCTCAACCGCTTCGATTACGACGATGGCGTCATCGACGACCAGCCCGATCGACAGCACCATCGCAAACAACGTCAGCGTATTGATCGAAAAGCCCATCAGGCTGAACGCCGCGAACGTCCCGATCAGCGATACCGGCACCGCCAAAAGCGGAATCAGCGTCGCGCGCCAACTTTGCAAAAAGATGAACACGACCAGCACCACCAGTAGTAACGCTTCGGCAAACGTCTTAACCACTTCCAGAATCGATTCCTGAATAAACTTCGTCGTATCGACGACAAATTGATAATGCATCCCTTCCGGAAAATCCTTGCCGTCTTCTTCGATAACCTTCTTCACATTGCCGATCGTCTCCAGCGCATTCGCATCGCTGGTCAGTTTCACCGCCATCATCGTCGCTTGCCGTCCATTGGCAAAACTCTCATAGGTGTAGTCCTTGCTGCCGAATTCTACGCGAGCCAGATCTTTTAGGCGGATAAACGAACCGTCGGTCTTAGCCGCGACAATAACCTGTTCAAACTCTTTCGCATCGCTTAAACGCCCCTTGACGCGCGCCGTATATTGAAACTCCTGTTCCGCGACCGCAGGCATCTTACCGATTCCGCCGGCCGGAGCCTGCAGATTCTGCTTTTCGATTGCCGCGGTCACATCCGTAACCGCAACGCCGAGCTGCGCCATTTTTTCCGGCTGCAGCCAAATCCGCATGCTGTAGTCTGAACCAAATTCCATGACCTCGCCGACGCCTTTCACTCGTTTGATATCGTCAACCAGATAAATCGTACCATAGTTTTTCAAAAAGTTCCGGCTGTAAGTGTCCTGATCCGACCAAAGACAAAGGATCAGCGACATATCCTGCGACGACTTGCGCGTCGACACGCCGGACGTCTGAACCGAGGTCGGCAGGGATGAAGTCGCCTCCGCTGCGCGGTTTTGCGTCTGCACCGCGGCAATATCCGCATCGCGTCCGGCTTCAAACTGCACCGTCAGCGAATAGGAACCCGAGTCTGTACTGGTGGAGGACATCGAAACCATCCCGTCCACGCCGTTGACCTGCTGCTCGATCTGTTGCGCGACCGACTGCTCCACGACTTCGGCATTAGCGCCTTGATAATTTGTACTGATCGAGACCGTCGGCGGAGAAATCTGCGGATATTGCGCAATCGGCAGCTGAAATGCCGCAATCGCGCCAAGCAGCGTGATAATAATCGACAGTACAATCGCAAATATCGGCCGGTTAATGAAAAAATTAGCCATAGCTCAATCCCCTTATTTCATTAAGTCTTCCAGCGCCATCAACGTAATTTTCAGCGGCGTCCCCTGCTTCACTTTGTCGATGCCTTCGACGACCACGCTTTCATTCGGCGTCAGACCGCTTTCGACGATCCAGAGATTGCCGACCCGGTCGCCCATCTTCACTTTTCTGCTCTCAGCTTTGCCTTCCGACGTAACAACCATGACAAACGTTTCATCAAGCAATTCCTTGACCGCCCGCTGCGGAATCAAAATCGCGCCGCTTCGTATGCCGCCCTGCGCTGTGATCTTCGCGAACATACCGGGCACCAGGAAACGCTGCGGATTGTCAAAAGATGCCTTGACCGTCATCGTCCCGGTGGCGTCGCCGATTCCGTTGTCAATCTGTTCGATTTTTCCCGGCACCGGATATTGCGAACCATCGCTGAGCATCAATTTCACTCCGTCGCTAAAATAGCCGGACAACGTGCCCTGTCCCAAACGAGCCAGCTTAATATATTCGTTTTCACTGATGCTGAACTGCACCCAGATCGGATCGAGCGCCGACACCGTTGCCAATGTCGTTGAACCGGCCGTCACAAACTGCCCGACGCCCAAGTCTTTGATATCGATGCGTCCGTCAACCGGCGAAACAATCAGCGTGTCCTGCTCATCTTCGATTGCCCGCTGCAGACTAGCCCGATTTTCTTCCACCGTTGCCGCCTGCTCTTCGGCCTGCGCCACATACGAATCCAATGTTTGCCGCGCTACGCCATCCACAGCGGCCAAAGCCCGATAGCGCTCCACATCGCGCTCTGTGTTGCGCAGCGTAGCCTGCGATTTAACGAGTGTGGAACGAGCCGCATTGATGGAAGACAGGTATTGCTTGTTGTCAATCCTAAAGAGCGGCTGTCCCTTGCTTACCGCATCGCCGCCGTTAACCATCTTAGCCACGATATTACCAGCGACCTTCGACATGATCTTCACTTCATTCTTCGACGTCACCTTGCCGGTAAATTCATAAAGCAACGGCGTATCGCGCTGCACCACCTGCATCACCTTTACTTCGACCCCCATGCCCGATCCGGGGCCAACCGGCGTTTTCCCAACGCCAAAGCGCATAAATGCCCACGCGCCCAGTAAAAACAAGACAATAAGACCAAGCATCACTTTTGGCGAAACTTTCATGCTCATCTTCTCCCCCCACCCCATTCAACGACAAATTTTCTTATAAGTAAAATAAAGTCAATCGCTTTCCCCTTCCTCATTACTTTCGTTACCGCATTGCCACTTCCTCCCATATTATTCAAGTTATTTCCTTTTTATAATGCTGCGGATTTTCTCACTTTTGCAGCTGCTCTCGCTTACCCTTTCTTCTTTGCAAAATTGAGCCTTGCATTTTTCTTCTTCTCCCTCTACAATACGATTACTATTATGATCTTTCTCAATAGTTCATGCGTCCCAACTGACAAAAATATTAAAGAATGACGAAGGAGATACGAAATGAAACGAGTCGCTTTTATTTGCGTCCACAATTCCTGCCGCTCCCAAATGGCTGAAGCTTTTGGAAAAATCATTGGCCTCAACGTATTCGAAAGTTTCTCTGCCGGCACGGAAACCAAAGACCAGATCAACCAGGATGCCGTGCGAATCATGAAAGAAGTCGGCATCGACATGGAACTGCTACAGAAACCAAAATTGTTAGGTACTATACCTACGGTAGATATAGTCATTACAATGGGTTGCAATGTCAGCTGTCCTTTTCTGCCTTGCACGCATCGTGAAGATTGGGGCCTCGACGATCCCAGCGGAAAAGACGATGCCGAATTTCGCCTGGTACGCAACACGATCAAAGCCAAGATTGAGGAGCTTGCAGAGCGGATTAAATCCGGCGCGCTTTAATTCAACACAAAGAAAAAGAAGCAGGATGTTCTACCGCTCGGGTAGAACATCCTGCTTCTTTTTCCTTCATTTCTTTTTCGTACCCTATCCAGATAATTTTCACTTGCCGATAATTCCCCTAAAGCTCCGCCCGTCAATTTTCGCTTTGAAGGGTTCTTCGCGCCGTATCAGTCTGACATATTTCGTTTGCTGCAGGACAGGCTGACTTAGCAGCCAATCCCAATCGAGCATTCCAGCCGACGGATTTTCATATTGGATATGGAAATAGCCCATATGCGTGGCGGTCAGATTATGAAAGAAGTGACTGCCAAGCGACGGTTCGGGACGGAGGTTCTTGCGGTCGACTTCCACGATGATTCGCGCCTGCGACATTTGTTCCCACGCGAGCGGGATGCCAAGCCAGCGGTCGGATGTTCCCATGCGCCCGAAACCAATCAGAATGCAGCGACGTCCTTCCTGGTAGAGGCGCTGATTTAACTCGGCGATCTCACTGGCAATCTGAACGCTCTCCTGCAGGTTGAACGTGTCGGGATCGACGACGATGATGTCCTGCATGTCGCGATAGACGCCGTTGCCGATCGTGCGTTCGCTGAAGCACCAGGACGTTTCCGGTTCATCCATCTTGATTTCGAACGCTTCTCTGCCTACCACCATCGGCCTAATTTGCAGGAAATTGAATTCTTTCGGCTTGCTTTTATCCTTCGGGATATTGACCGCGAATTCGATTTCCACATCGGTGCCGAACGATTCTTTGCCGAGCCGCAGCAAATCCTTAACGATTGGGCCAAGCGGCAGACGGTTGTATTTGAGGATCGGCGCAAACGTCACCAGCTTCGGCCCCGCTTGGTGCACGTTGTCGTAGATGCAGTCGTTCTCCGCCGAATAGGTGCTGCCGATATACTCGAGCGCGTCTTCTTTATGCGCCTGCGCAATCGGCAGTTTTTTGTAGATATGATCTTCGTCGGCGCGCATCGTGACATCGGCGCAGGATTGAACATCGATTGCATAAAACGCATGCTGCGACTTTTTCAGGTATTCCTCCGGACTCGAAACGAGTGGATTCAACTTAGGATGCGTCGGAGAAAAGCGGTGTACCTGTTCCCCTTCGGCGATCGCTTTGCCCAGCCCCAGCGCCAGGCTTACCGTTCCGTCTTCCGGTTTGAGCGGATCGTACGGATAGAAGTTATACGACTGCGCCACGCCGGAAATCGCCGGGTAATAATGCTCGCCGTAGCATTCGCCGACCAGTTCCTGAATCAGCACCGCCATTTTTTCTTCTTCAATGCGGATGTCCGCGTTCCGCGCATATTGCACCGGTGCGGCATAAAATACCGACGCATAGACCAGCTTCACGGCGTCTTCCAATTGTTTCAGCCGGATTTCAAGATCCGCGTGGCAGTTCGGTGCGACATAGGTGTGGTAGATGCCGGCGAACGGCAAAATGCGCGAGTCTTCCAGAATGCTGGACGAACGCACCGCAATCGGACATTTTATATATTGCGTCAGGACGCGCAGATTTTCGGTAATTTCAGTCGGCAGCGGCGTTTCGGTGAATTTTTGCGCAATCGCCGCTTCGCTTGGATTTTCGGCAAGAAAGGCATAGAGTTTGTTTTCTTCGATGAATTTTTCAAAGACATCGCTGCCGACAACGAACGAACGCGGCACCTTAACCTTCATATCCTCATACTTATCGGCCAGCTGCGCCTTGCTGATCATCACGTTCATAAATGCGACGCCCCGTCCCTTACCGCCCAAAGAACCGGTTCCCAACTTGATGAAGGCATTCTCCCGGTCTTTTTTTGAAAAGCCCTCAAAGTCGAGTACCAGGCCGAACTGGTACTTTTGAAAATAATCGTTCAACACTTTCAGGATATAGGCGCGAATATCGGAGGCCGCGCGAATCTGTTCCGTGTCGACAAAACGCAGCCGGTCGGCCACCTCGATTTCCGCCCGTGCGCGCAGCCAACGGGAAAAATCATTGCGCGTCGCATGGTAATAAAGACTCTCTTCCGGCAAATCGCGGATGATCCGCTCCAGATTGGTGATATCGCTCGCCTCGTCAATGACGCGACCGTCCGGATACTTAAAGATGAACGAGCCGAAACCGTAGTTTTGAAAGATATACGCGCGTAAATGATGCAGCAGATTGGACGAGTTCTTATTGAGGAACGCCAGATCGAGCGCCTTGGCCTTTTCGCCATTCTCCCTTTCTTCGGACTGCAATAAAAAGAGCAGGTCGGGAATCATTTCCTTGGCGATCTTGCTCAGCTCAAAACCAGCCTGGGGGTCTAATGTGCCGTTCTTCGGGAAACGGACGTCGGAAATCACGCCCAGCAGATTGTAGCGGTATTTGACGATGATCGCCATTGCTTCCTCATACGTCTCGGCGATCAGGATCTTCGGGCGAAGACGGACGCGCAGCAGGCCATGCTTGATGTTCATCGCGTGCAGCACCAGGCAGCGCGTCTGCGTCAGGATTTCCGTATAGATGGCAGGCAGAATCTGCGAATAATACGCCGGAGAATCTTCCACCAGCAAGATCGCCTGCACGCCGAGCTTGCTGTCCGCTTCGACGTTCTTCTTGTCTTCCACATATTTGATAATCGCGACCAAGACCTTGTTGTCGCCCGACCACTGAAAGACGCGATCGATGCAGGAAACGCTTCGAACCCTGGCGATCATGTCCGGCGTCATCCGTTCATAGGAGAGCATCACGATTGGAATCTCCGGATACTCTTCATGTATTTTCGTTTCAAAATCGAACGAACTCATGTCGCTGGCACGCGACATGGTGATAATCAAATGGATGTTGCGCATTTGCAAGATCTCGCAGGCTTCTTCTTCATCGGCGACCCAATGGATTCTTGGTATGAACGGAATATTCAAGTCGTTGAAATGATGGTAGATCTGCTCTTCCAATCGGCCGTCTTCTTCGAGCACATAGGCGTCGTAGGCCGTGGAGATCAGAAGTATTTCTGTGACTCTGAATTTCATCAGATCATGAATGCCTGAGAAACGCGCTTTCATATTCCCTAGATTTTTCATAACCGTCTCCTCTTGCCTGAAATTATCTCAATATCAGTATATCCTAAATTGTTTTCAGAAACGATGATAATCAAAATCCATTATAAAAACATTAAACCACAGGCAACTAGCGCCGCCACAGAAGCCGCGCTGCGGCTTAACAGTTCTTGAAAACCGTTATTTCCGTGGCGACAAAGTCGCCTGTGGTTCCAATTCTTGCCTTACGTTTCAACCGGTCGCGTAGCGCCTAGACCAAGCCTTGTGCTTTCATCGCTTCGGCTACTTTAATGAAGCCCGCGATGTTCGCTCCGATGACCAGATTGTCCTTATAGCCGTATTCTTCGGCCGCTTTGCTGGCATTGCTGTAAATGTTGAGCATGATCGTCTTGAGTTTGGCATCGACTTCTTCGAACGACCAGGCGATTCGCATGCTGTTTTGCGACATTTCGAGGCCCGACACCGCCACGCCGCCGGCGTTGGCCGCTTTCGACGGCCCGAAATAGACGCCGTGTTTGATCATGTAGTCGATCGCTTCATTGGTCGACGGCATGTTCGCGCCTTCGCAGACGAATTTCACGCCGTTTTCGACGATCTTCTTCGCGTCGTCGATCAGGATTTCGTTTTGCGTCGCGCACGGGATTACGACATCCACTTTGACGCCCCACGGTTTTTCGCCTGGATAGAACGGCACGCCGAATTTGTCAGCATAGTCTTTGACCATGTCGCGACAGGAGGCGCGCATTTCCAGCAGGTACTCGATCTTTTCGCCGCTGATGCCGTCCTTATCGTAGATGTAGCCGTCCGGCCCGGAAAGCGTCACGACCTTGCCGCCCAGTTCGACCACCTTCTTGATCGTGCCCCAGGTGACGTTGCCGAAACCGGAAACAGCGACCGTTTTGCCGCTGAACGAAGTTCCTTTGGCCTTTAACATCTCCTGGCAGAAATAGACGATGCCGAAACCGGTCGCTTCCGGACGCGCCAGGCTGCCGCCGTAGCTAAGCCCTTTTCCGGTCAGAACGCCGTTTTCATAGTTGCCTTGGATTCTCTTATATTGTCCGAACAGATAGCCGATTTCACGTCCGCCGACACCGATATCGCCGGCCGGTACGTCGGTATTCGGTCCGATATGACGATACAGCTCCGTCATGAAGCTTTGGCAAAAGCGCATCACTTCCGCATCCGACTTGCCTTTCGGATTAAAGTCCGAGCCGCCTTTGCCGCCGCCCATAGGCAGGCTGGTCAATGAATTCTTAAACGTTTGTTCAAAGCCGAGGAATTTAATGATGCCGATATTGACCGATGGATGAAAGCGCAAACCGCCTTTGTATGGTCCGATCGCGCTGTTGAACTGGATTCTAAAGCCGCGGTTGACGCGTACCCGTCCCGCATCGTCCATCCAAGGCACACGGAAGATGAATTGCCGTTCCGGCTCTACGATCCGTTCCATGATGCCAAGCTCGATATATTCTGGACGCTTCTCGAGAACAGGCACCAGCGAGCCCAGTACTTCCTGTACGGTCTGGTGGAATTCCGGTTCGTTCGCATTCCGTTCAACCACGCGGCGGTAGAGTTCATCACAATACTTTTCAGCATTTGTAGTCATGTCTTACTCCCCCTCAATGTTTTTTCGTCCAAGAATCATAATTCGACTGTAAACATTACACTTTTTTGCAGCAAGACCTCCTTTGTAAAGAAAAAAGAAGCTTAAATTGTATATATCACCATAATATCAGAAAAAAACAAACAATACAAATTTTATAGACAAATTGATGCTTTCTTTACAAAAATAAAAAATCGCCTGCCACTTTCGCTGCTTTTGCCGACTTTTTTTCGCACTTGCATTTTTTATTTTTTCTCCCAGAGGAACCCGGCCTCGCGCGTAATGCACTCTAAAACAGAAATATCTTTCATATTGCCGACACAAAGCCGCAGTCCTTCCGTCTGTCTCGCTCCGTTCATATAGGAAGACGCTAACGTGCTGACAAGTATCCCCTGCAGCGCAAGTTTCTTTTCCAGCATCGCCGCAGAAATTCCGTTTAGTTCGGCATATAAAAAAATTCCGCTTTCAGGCACATGCCAGTGCATCCGCTCACTGGACAGCGCCGCACACGCGCTTCGCATTTCATCCATTTTCGTTTTATAATATTTTTTGGTTTTTTGCACATGAAATTTATACATGCTGCTCTTCAGATAAATTTCCAACGCTCCTTGCGTGAGAATCGACGTGCCGAGATCGATCGCATTCTTCTGCGTCAAAAAAGCGGCGTGTAATGCAGGCGGCACGATGCACATTCCGAGTCGAAGCCCCGGCAACAACGTCTTGGAAAAACTCTTGATATAAATGACCGGCGCCTGCGCATCCATCGCGTAAAGCGAGCTCGCCTTTGCGTCCAGTTCCAGATCTGCTAGGTAATCGTCTTCGACGATATAGACATCATATTTTTTCGCCAAACGGAGGATTTCTTGTTTTTGCTCCTTAGCATAGGAAAAACCGGTCGGATTCTGATAGCGGGGCATCGTATAAAAAAACTTGACGTCTCCCTCTTTGAAGTGTGCCTCCAACTCTCTCAAGTCCAGCCCGGCAGCCGAACGCCGCACCCCTGCGATCGGCGTCTTGGTACACTGCAGAATCTGCAACATCATGGCATAGGTCGGCTGCTCCGTCAGCACCTTCGTTTTTCCCTTTCCGAACGGCATACCCGCCAGGATGTATAACGCCTGTTGCGCGCCGCTCGTAATGAAAATATTCTCCTGTCTGGTGAAAATCTGAAAGTGCGTCAAATGCTTGACCAGACAGCGCGTCAATTCCGCAAGCCCTTTCGGCTGCGCATAGTCAAACAGCTTTTTTTCATACAAGCCGATCGCTTTCTCCATGCAATGATAATAATCCTTATAGGGATTGATATCATCAGGCAGGCGCAGCGAAGCCAGATTGAGAACGCTTTTCTCCGTCTCGTCAGCCGCTCCCTGTTTCATGACGTAGTAGCCGCTTTTGGGCACCGCGTAAATCAGATGCTGCGCTTCAAGCTGCTTATACGCCGCGATGATGGTATCGGCATTGTAACGAAGTTGCCTCGACATCGCTTTGATCGAAGGCAGCTTTGCGCCCGCCTTATATGCGCCGGAGGCGATTTCCCTTCGGATTGAATCGGCAACAACCTCATACTTATAATCCATATACATCTTCCTTTTTGTACCGGTATACCTTCTCTTTTCTCTACTGTTTCTTTCTCTTCCTCCTGATTAAAATAAAGATAAGAAAACAAACAGGAGCTGATTCGTATGAAAACCTTGCCTCTCGCATCCGAGACGCTGCTGCGCATTGCCAAAAAATATCCGACGCCCTTTTATCTTTATGACGAAAACGCCATCCGGCAAAATGCGCGTCGCTTACAAGCCGCCTTTGCCTGGAATCGCGGCTACCGTGAATTTTTTTCGGTAAAATGCAATCCGAACCCCGCTTTGCTTTCCATTTTTAAAGAAGAAGGCTGCGGCGTGGATTGCGCCTCCGAAACGGAATTGCTGCTCGCTCGCGCTTGCGGTTTTTCCGGCGACGATATCATGTTCACCTCAAACAATACCACGGCGGCCGAATTCAGACTGGCGCGCGAACTTGACGCCATCATCAATCTTGACGACACCGGCCATCTTGATTTCTTGCAGCGCGTCGCAAGTCTGCCGGAGCGCATTTCCTGCCGCTACAACCCAGGCATTGAAATCCGCTACCAAAATCAGTGCATCATTGACTTTGCCGGCAGCAAATTTGGCGCAACAAAAGAACAGATCAGCGCCGCTTTTCGCAGCTTGCCCTCACAAGGCATAAAAACTTTCGGCATTCATGCTCAATTTGGCTGCCACCGAAGAGAAGCCGACTATTTCGGCTCCGCGATCCGCTGCCTGTTCTCCTTCGCAATAGAACTTTTTCAGTCAAGTGGGATCAAGGTTTCTTTCATCAATTTCGCAGGCGGCTTGGGAATTCCCTATCGCCCCGGCGAAGACGCCGCTGATATTGCCGCCGTCAGTGCGGCCATCCAAGCCGCCTATGACGAAATCATCGTCCCTTCCGCTTTGCATCCGTTAGCGCTCTTTAGCGAACTCGGTCTTTACATGACCGGCCCCTACGGTTATTTCGTCTCTTCCGTTCTTCATATAAAAGAAACCGATAAGCAATTTGCCGGCCTCGATGCTTCCACCAATGCCTTCCTGAGCCCGCTGCGCTACAATGACTATCATCATATTTCTGTTCCCGGCAAAGAAGCGCAGCCTTTTAATCAGCGTTACGACATCACCGGCGCATTATGCGAAAACCGGGATCGTTTTGCCGTTGACCGGGAACTTCCCACGCTTGTCACCGGCGACATCCTCGTCTTTCACGACGCCGGCGCTTACGGTTACAGTCACAGCACCACCTTCAACGGAAAGCTTCGTCCGGCGGAATTGTTGCTGACGGCAGAAGGAAGCGTCAAAACGATACGCCGGGCGGAAACGCCGCAAGACTATTTTGCCACGCTTTCTTTTGACGGCAGATGATGCTTCTTCACGCCGTATTGTTGTCAGCTCCGTGTTCGTACCATACAAGAAACGGCTTGGTAAAACAAGTCTAAAATGAAGGGACAGGCAACATGTTCGCAAAACACGTCGCCTGCCCCTTATTGCTTTACAATTAAA
Organism: Azotosporobacter soli; assembly: GCF_030542965.1. NCBI lineage: Bacteria > Bacillati > Bacillota > Negativicutes > Selenomonadales > Sporomusaceae > Azotosporobacter > Azotosporobacter soli. Next base: position 90,350 of record NZ_JAUAOA010000004.1, on the reverse strand, counting down.
ACTTCGTCTGCATGCCAAGCATTGTCGTGCCGCCCAAATCCCCGGCAAGATACGCTACGTTAAGTTGGACGTTCTTATCGACATTGACGCCTGCGCCATACGTCATCGAGCCGTGATAATTGCCGACGCGCAGCGCTAGGTTGTCGTTGAGTTTATGCTCGACGCCAATGGAATATTCCCGTTTCGAACTAAACTCTTCGGTTGCATTATAGACATCGAAAGCCAGAATCGTTTTCTTATCCGGCCGATAAGCGACCGCAGGACGCCAATTCGCACTTTTATCTTTGCCGGAGGAATCTTGTATCAACAAGCCAAAGGACAGCTTCTCGCTTTCTTTATACAAAAAACCCAAATCAGTCGAGTATGCCGTGTCGCTGCTTGCGCCCGCCTGCATCACACCGCCTTCAACGCGTCCATCCGCGCTTTGCTTTTCCTGGCGTACATTGATGCCGACCGCCAACTTTTCACTGATTTTCTGTCCGTAAGAAAGCGTCCACCACGACGATTTGTAATTAACCGCGTAATCCGTACTGCTCGCGCCAAAGACGGGCGTTTCCCGGTTATTCGTATAATGAAGGCCAATGCCCGATTTATCTTGTGCAAGCGGCATCGCAAACTCAAAGACATCAATATAATTCATCGACTCCCGATTATTCGTCGCGCGCTGCCAACCGAACTGTTTCTCTTTGATATTGGCCATTCCCGCCGGATTCCAGTAGACCGCCTGCACATCATCGGCAACCGCGATAAAAGCCCCGCCCATCCCCATCGCTCTTACTCCATAGCAGGCAAAAGCCGTCGGTGTTGCAACGCCCGCAAACAAAACCGCAGCAAGCATTGCCGAAACCGCCTTTTTCTTCATTGCATGGCCTCCCTTTTTCGCTTCTTTTTTTCTTCATTCTATTCACACCCTGCCAATCCCTTTAACGACTTCAGCGCTTCTTCCAACCGCTGCTTTTGCGCAACAAAAAACTCCGGCCTTTTTTGACCGAAGTTTTTCAGGCTCTTTTATTTATAAAGCAGCAAGACCATCGTGACTGCACAGGCCAAGATCATTCCCGGTGCATTGCGCTTCGCGGTTTCCATCGGCGAGACGCCGGCAATCGTAGAGCAGACGATCAGTCCGCCCGCCACCGGCGACATCGTGCGTCCCAATGCGCCGGCAATGGCCGCCATGCTTCCCATGTCCACCGGCGACATGCCGAACTGCGCCGCATGGACCGTGACCGCTTTGTTGAAGGCGACCGCCGCCGCATCGCCGGAACCGCTGACCACGCCGAGTATGAACGGGCCGACCGTCGCGCTGATCTTGGCAATGGAAGGATTGCTGGTCATCGCGTCCATCAGCGCCTTGATCAGGCCGATTGCATTCATGCCGCCGACAAATACCAGCGCACAAATGATGATACCAAAGACATGTCCGAACGAATCGCCCGCGCCATGCCAGAATTCTTTCGAGATGGTGGCCGGATTCATCCGCGTGACGGCAAAGGCACAGAACACGCCGATGATCATCGCATGCGAGATCGCAAGCGGAGCAAAGGCCGGCACGATCTTCATGCTGCCTAAGACGAGGATCGCTATCGGTATGAGCGGTACCATCGCTTTTGGCAGGCTGACTTTGAAGTCTTCCGCCGGAATCTCCATATCCGCAGGCAATACATAGTCCTTATGCTCGTTGCGCAATCGGGCGATCGCCCAGAGACTCACGGCTCCGATCACCCCCGATGCAAGGAGCGGCCAGAAGTGGTTCGCGACGACCTCGACCGGAGTCGAGTTCGATACGTTGACGATCAAAGCGACCTGCGGATAACCGGGATTGAACATCGCGCCATAGGTTCCCGCATAGATGCAGGCAGCCGCAATCGCCGGGTGGATACCGGCCGCCATCATCAGCGGGATCAGGATCGGTCCGACGGCCGCCGAACAGCCCGCCGAACTGGTGACCGAGGTATTGATGAACAGCGTCACCAGCGTTGCCGCCGGTATCAACAGCGGACCTGCCTTGCGTAGCGGTTTGATCAAAAGACTGATCAAATGCTTATCGCACTGCGTTATCTTCATGACCATCGCAAACCCCATCACGGCGATGATGGCTTCGAATAATTTGCTCTCCAGCATCGCATGCGAAAAAGCTTTGAACGGCGCCAACAAGTCCCCTGCCAGCAGCGACATGACAAGACCGGAACAGAATAAGACCAGCCTGGTTTCATACCGCTTGGCCAACAGGTAAATCGTTACTAAGACCACGAGACTTCCCAGTACAATCATCATACAGACAACCTCCTCGATTTTCCGCTTCCCTGCCGCTTGGGACAGGCGAAACACAGCCTACGCAAGAACCTGCTATTTTGCATAATAGTTGATCAGGCAACCGCTTAAAAGGATCTTCCGTTCCGCCTCCGACAGGTTTTCCAGTTTCAACGTGAGCGGTTCTTGGACGTTTTCTTTCCATATATAAGCCTGCACCGTTTGCGCGCCGTTTTCTACCGCCGCACGGACGCCCGGGATGTAGAGGAAGTCGGCGGACGTGAATTTGTCGCTGTCGGCGGCGGCGATCGTGAACGGCACCAGCCCCCAATTGATCAGGTTGCTGCGATAGCGCTTGGTGGCATATTCAACGGCGACATTGGCATCGCCGCCCAGCACTTTCTGGCAGGAGGCCGCTTGCTCACGCGCAGAGCCGTCGCCCGGCTTAAGCGCGAAAATGACGCTGCCCAGACCAGTTGTCGCAATCCGCTCGTCAAGTTTTGTTCCCGCTAGCGCCAGCGGCGCAAATACCGCTTTTATTTCGGCAGATATTTCGCCCTGCTGGCGTTTCATTTCCAAAGCCTGCACCGCTTTTGCCCTGCCGACGTAAGCCGGATCTTTACGCGACAGCGTGAACTCGGCCAAGCGCATCGGGTTCGAACGGAAAGAGGAGGTATCTCCGGACGGTATCAATTCGTCGGTCGTCGTGACCGCATCATGAATGACCGCAGCCACTTTCAGCAGCAGATTCTCCGGCAGTGCCCGCATTGTCGGCCACGGTTTGATATTGGGCCCGAAGACCAACTCTTCTTGCGCATCGGCTTTGCCGAAACCCTGATAGACACGATTCTCATACACTTCTTTGGCAAAATGATAGACAGGGGGCGATTCGACGAACTCCACTTCCGTAGCCGCCGTCAGCCGTCCGCCGTTAAGCGAGGTCGCGGCGATCGACCGCGCATCCATCAATGCGACCGATGCGATCTGACCTTCCGCCGGTTTTGAGCCTTCACGGTTCGGAAAATTCCGCGTCGTGTGCCGAATGCTGAGCACGCCATTGGCAGGCACGTCACCCGCGCCAAAGCACGGACCGCAGAAAGCCGAACGGATGCTGCTGCCGGCAAGCGTCAGTTTTTCGATCGAACGATTCTTCATCAGTTCTACGAACACCGCTTGGCTGGAAGGGTACACGCTTAACGAGAAAGCGCCCAGCGCCTTTTGTCCGAGGATATCGGCCATGGCTGCCACATTTTCAAAAGTACCGCCCGCACAGCCGGCGACCACCGCCTGTTCGACCTGAAGGCGACCATTTACAATCTTATCGGTCAGGGAAAATTCGAGTTTTGGATTGTCCAGCTGCTTTTTCCCTTCCAGTTCCACCTGGCGCAAAATGTCCGCCGCGTTTTCGTTCAATTCCGCGATGCTCCAAACGTTGCTGGGATGGAACGGCAGCGCGATCATCGGCTCAATGCGGCTCAGATCGACCTTGACGATTCCGTCATAATAACTGACTTCGCCCGAATTCAACGCCTGATAAGCATCCGACCGGCCATGAATGCGGTAGTGTTCGGCTACCTGCCCATCCGTGCGCCAGATCGACGTGAGACAGGTCGTCTCCGTCGTCATCACATCGATGCCGTTGCGAAAATCGACCGTCAGATTGTCGATGCCCGGTCCGACGAATTCCATCACTTTATTTTTTACAAAGCCGTTCTTGAACACGGCCTTGATGATCGACAGCGCCACATCCTGCGGGCCTACGCCGTTTTTCGGCTTGCCGCTCAGATACACGCCAACCACATCCGGATAGGAAATATCATAGCTGCGCTGCAGCAGTTGCTTGGCGATCTCGCCGCCGCCTTCACCGATCGCCAGCGTGCCCAATGCGCCGTAGCGTGTATGACTGTCGGAACCGAGAATCATCTTGCCGCAGCCGGTCATCATTTCGCGCATATATTGATGGATGACAGCCTGGTGCGGCGGCACGAAGATCCCGCCGAACTTCTTCGCAGCTGCGAAGCCGAAGACATGATCGTCTTCATTAATGGTGCCGCCCACCGCGCACAGACTGTTATGACAGTTCGTCAGCACGTAGGGAACGGGAAACTCCTTCAAGCCGCTGGCAACAGCGGTCTGGATGATGCCCACATAGGTGATGTCATGCGAGGCCAATGCGTCGAAGCGCAGTTTTAGGTTTTCATTGTCGCCGCTATTATGGCTGCTCATAATCTGATAGGCCATCGTGCTGCGCCGTGCTTTCTCCCGCTCGATCGTGCTTTCACACAGCGGTTCCAGGCCTGCTTCCGCCAGTTTTCGATTGCAGGCTTCCACGCCGAGTCGGTCGGCATCTTCCAGCAAAACCTGCCCTTTTAAGAGATACATCCCCTGCTTTTGCAGTTCAACCATTCCTATCACGCTCTTTTCCTCAAAATAAATAAACACACTTTTCGTGCGTCGATTTTCATTTACAATATTCTGAACTTTTCTTTCCGCTCACATTGTACTATACTATTAGCCATAAACATAATATCGGTATCTTATCTCATCCTATAACTTTTTCTTATACAAGGATGTGTTTGCACGTGGACGACAAAGACTGGATCATTTTAAAGACCATTTCAGAAGAGAAAACCATTTCGAAAGCGGCCGATCGTTTGTACCTTTCGCAGCCGGCCCTGAGCAACCGTTTGAAGAACATGGAACGGGAAGTCGGAGCCAGCATTGTGCTGCGCACTTCAAACGGCGTCGTCTTCACGCCGGAAGGCGACCACTTGCTGGCCTATGCGTTGGACTCTTTACGCCGCCAGACTTTCGTGAAAGAGCGCATTCAAAACATGGGCGGCGCAGTATACGGCACGCTCCAGCTCGGCACGTCGGCGGTCTTCGCGCATTGCGAACTGCCTGCGATCCTGCAGGGATTCACCGCGCTTTATCCGGCGGTTGAGATCTCCGTCAAGACCGGGCTCAGTTCCAAAGTCACCAAAATGCTGCAAAAAGAAGAAATCTCGGTCGCAGTGATCCGCGGCGACCACTTCTGGCCGGAGAAAAAACATATGCTCAAGAGCGAGCATCTTTGCCTGGCTTCGTTTTCGCCCATCGCATTTGACGACCTGCCCCAGCGCCCCCGCATCCACTACGGCACAGACCCTTCACTGCGCAATATGCTGCATGATTGGTGGCACGAGACCTTTGCCTGCCCGCCGCGAATCAGCATGGAGGTCGACAGCATGGACACCTGCCGCCAGATGGTCCTTCACAACCTCGGTTGGGCCATCTTGCCGGAAGCAGGGCTAAAAGAGCCGCACAATCTTCATACGCAGAACCTGTATTGGCGTGATCAGACTCCGGTACTGCGCCCTACCTGGCTGCTCTATCGCAACTGGTCTGCAGAACTTCCGGCGGTCAACGCCTTCATCCGTTATCTGCAGGACTATTACGCGCCATGAAATTATAAAAAGCACCCTGGAAAGTAGTGACCGAAAATCGTCTCTACCTTCCAGGGTGCTTTTAAAGTATTCGCTGTCTTTTATTTCTTAACGCACTACGCCTTAATGGCCCAGCGCAATTTTGCCGAACGCGCGCGACTGTTGATGTGGCACTCTTGCGCCGACGCACGGATCGGATCGGGTGCGATTTCGCTATAAACGCCTTCGCGCAAGAATTGCTTGAACGATTTTTTAACGCGACGGTCTTCGCCCGAATGAAAGGTAAGAATCGCAACGCGTCCATCTTTGGCAAGAACGTCCGGCAGCTTCGCCAAGAATTCATCCAGCACTTCGAACTCATTGTTGATATCGATACGCAACGCCTGAAACGAACGCTGACAGGATTTTTTTATTTCATCCTCGCTGATCTTCGGCACGACCTTTAACGCTTCTTTGATGATGTCGCGCAGCTGCGCGGTCGTCGCGATCTTAATGCCTTTTTTTATATTGGAAACGATCGCGCGGGCAATCGCCTCGGCATGCGGTTCGTCCGCATTTTCGATCAGCATGTATTGCAATTCAGCCACCGTCATTTTTTGTAACCGGTTGGCCGCTGAGAAACCACTCTCCGGATTCAGTCTCAAATCGAGCGGGCCTTCCGTCTTAAAAGAAAAGCCCCGCTCCGGATTGTCGATCTGCATCGAGGAAACGCCAAGATCGGCCAGGACAAAATCAAAAAGTCCCGCTTCGGGAACGATTTGGTCGATTTGCGAAAAATTCATTTGCCGGATCGCAACCTTTTCCTCGCCATAGCCCAAACGTTCCAAACGTTCTTTGGTGCGCGGCAATTCGATTGGATCGACATCCGTTGCATAAAGCCAACCTTGCCCTGCCAGTCGTTTGGCCATTTCCAGCGTATGTCCGCCATAGCCGAGCGTCGCATCGAGTCCGGTCTGACCCGGCTTGATTTGCAGGATTTCCAGGATCTCGTTGACGCAGATCGAAATATGCATCCCGGCGGGCGTGTTGCCCTTTTGTATGATCTTTGCCACATCATCCGCATATTGTTCCGGTTGCAGTTCTTTGTATTTTTCCTTGAAATTCTTCGGGTGCGTGCCTTTATAGCGAGGACGCCTCTGATGTTTCGTCTCATTACCGTCCAATGTCTGCTCTTTTTCCATGCTCTTCCCTCATTCTTATCCTATATTCTACAAACTACATCATAGCAGAAATGGCTCTGCTTTGGCAGAAGGAAAAAGAAAAAAGCCCGCACAAAACATTGTCTTGTATAGGGCTTTTAGGCAACAAGCTCTCGTTGCTATTTAAAAGATGTTTTAAAACTCATTTTGTTGGCTTCTTACTCAGGGCTTTACCATATTTCCCTGGCGTGATGCCAACCATTTTTTTAAATACATTTCCAAAGTGACTTTGATCGGAAAAACCAGTCGCCAACGCAACCTCGCTCCCTGTCATTCCGGATGCCAGCATCTCCTTCGCACGACGCATGCGCACCTGCTGTTGGTAGAGATGCGGCGGTATGCCAACCTCTTGGCTAAAAATCCGTATCAAATGATACGGACTCGTATAAGCAAGTGTTGCTAACTCTTCCAAAAACAAAGGTTCTGCATAATGCGTCTCAATAAAGACTTTTACCCGACTGACTCCGTAATTTTTCATGCCGCTGCACTTAGAACTGGAGATCCCAAGACGCTCCATTACCTCGCCGCTCAAAGAAAAAAGTTCACTTTGTTTAGAAAATTCATCTCCTTCCGTCGCTAGTAATATATGCAGTTTGCGTAACTCACTAAAAATTTTCCGGTCATCCAGCAACAATGAAGTGCATTCATATTTTTCTTCAAACCCCATCTGCTGCAGCATTTCAGGACCTAACAGCAACAACCGATAACTGTGTCCCTCTTTATTTTCTCCGCAAACATGCGGTTCGGCGGGCGGTATGATAAAGACCTGTCCTGGCAAAATTTCATAGCACTGACCGCGGCAATGCAAGATGCGCCGCCCATGTTCGACAATCCCAATACAAAAGCTGCTATGCGTATGCCGCGAAAAAGTATGTTGCATTTGCTTGCCCCATACCAGTTCAACTCCAAGGGACTGCCTCAAGTCAAAAAAGCGCAATTCTCCCGGCGTTTGCTTCATTACCATCACCGCCCGCACAATCTCCGTCGTCCTTTAGTCTTTATAACAACGCTGGAACAAATTTCGCCAACAGATACAAATCTTCCTCCCCAGCCTGTACGCAATGCACAAGCTTTGCCGGAATAACCGCGCTTACGCCCGGCTTGTAAATGATATTGCGTTTTTCCATCCGACACTGCCCTTCCCCTTTGATCACTTCATGCAATTCCCATTCTGCCGCATGATTATGCCAGCCGATTTCACAGCCTTTTTTCACCCTAACCAAGTGACTGCTGAATTTCCCTTCCGTTTTTTTACCGGTAACCAGATGTTTCAGTGCGACGCCTACAAAGCTTGGGTGTTCATGCCACTTCAAACCGGCTGTCTTTTCCATTTCAACCTGATCAAACACCGCTTCCGTTTCTATTGCCTTTACTAAGTCTTTATTCATTTTGTCATTGCCCCTTCGCTGCTTTTTCTATTTAGCATACGCCTTCCATAGGGCAACGTCTTGCAAATTATTGCGGTTTTTTCAAACACAGCAAACACAATAAGAGAACTCGATCCAGTTCACCGCCACGCCTTTCTTTTTTCCTCTCAGCACAAAGGCGAAGTCACTTGTTTCCATATCTTATAACCGACTTTTCTTTTTAAAATCGATTCCCCTGCCGAATTTTCCGCATTGTCCTTTCATTTCAAAGCATGCTCTTCTCGCTAAAGTTTAAACTTTGTTTAAAATATCGCCGCACCTTTTTTGATAGACTATAGTCAAATAAGATAAAGGATGGTGCATAGACTTGTTGCAAGCAAAAAAACTGACTTATACCCTCATGGCCTCGTTTTTTTTATTCTGCTTCTTGCTCGCCGGTTGCGGCTCAGTGGACAAAAAGGCGGAAATGGGCAAAGCCCTGCTCGCTCTCGAAGCGCCGATCACAAAGATGTCCGACACGACCGACAAATGGGGCGAGGCGATGGACGGCGTGATGGACAACAAAATGAGCAACGCCGTCGCCAATCAGGCCTTTCTTAAAGTAAGCACGCAATATGCCGAAAGCGCCGAGGCCGTCAAAAAAGTGGCGACGCCCGACTGGCTCAGCGATGCCAACAAGAAAAAATTCGATTTGATGAAAAAGCTCTATGCCGACAGCGCGACCTTGATGGCCGATGCGAGCAAAAATTCGGCTGACATTCTGGCCAAACGCAAGATGACGCCGCAGGAAGTAAAACAAATGTCCGACAACGCACTCGTCTTCTCTTCCTCGCTGCAAAAAGCAACTGTCATTTACCAGGATTGCGCCGACGGCAAATTGAACGAATAAAAAAAGACATCCGCCGCAAGTTGACGTTTGCAGCGGATGTCTTTTCTTATCGGCCCCGTTATAAAGTTGCAAACACCTGCACGCCGTAAAGCGAGCCGTCCGGTGCAGTGCATATGCCAATGCCGACATGCGTATACTTCGCATGCAGGATATTGTCGCGATGTTTCGGGCTGTTCATCCACGCCTTTTCCAAAGCGGGAACGCTGGCATTGCTGGCAATGTTCTCGCCCGCATAGCTGTAACGGATTTTCTTCGCATCGAGACGATCAAACGGCGACTGACCGTTGAGATTCGTATGGTCAAAATATCCGTTCTCCACCATATCGACCGCATGCGCTCGTGCAACCTGACTTAACCTAGCATCCACTTTCAGCGCGGCCAAGCCTTTCTTCTTCCGATCCTGATTCAACAGCTCCACCGCCTGCGACTCCTGCTGCGCAACAGATGCATCACTCGCCGCAGCGTCCGAACCGCCGCCTTGCGCTTCCTCACCCCAGATCAGCTTTGCGCCGTTCACGCACATGTTGAATTTACCGAACAGAACCGTCCGCGCATCCGTTCCCGCCGGGCATTTTTCGCCGTCATAATAAGAAAAACCTTCTTTGATCACCGTACGTTTGATCGCGTCGCTTTGCCCCTCGCCGTTGTCAACGGAGCTATAGAGATAGGCGTATTTGAGCTTCGTCGAGTCCGGAAACACATACTCCTTTTCCGTATGCGCCGGAACATTATACCAGCCTTTGCAAAGCCACTTGCCGACATTATCGTCGCGATACAAGATCGCAAACGATTTTTTCGCATCATAATTATTAACCACCGTAAGGTTGAACGCCTGTGCGGTCGGCACCGCCGTCCAAATGTAAAAGGCCGCCACGACAGCGCTTAGCACCAAGCGCCACTTCGAGAAACAAAAACTTTTTTCTTTCACGCTAACACCTCTCGTATTTCTTTCTTGCCATTCATCATACCATTTCATCGCCTCAGCGTGCGATTAAAAAAGATTTTTAACTTGGCGAAGCTTTTTTGTCTTGGGATAAGTAAGCCAATGAATTTTTGCTCGCAACTAATTTCTTAATAAAACAACCGGACAATATAAAGGATGGCAGCCAACCAAATCAGAATAAAAATTCCTCCGACCAGCCAGTTCTTCGGTTTATTTCCCGGGGAATGATTCCGGGCGTATTCTCTGCAGTCTGTGATAATCGCTTGCGGTATCAACTTTAACGCTAACCAAACGCCAAGCGGTATCACGATGAAGTCATCCAAATAGCCGATGACCGGGATAAAATCCGGTATTAAGTCTATCGGGCTTAAAGCATACCCCACTACCACCGCAGTAACCAACTTCGCCAACAATGGCGTCCGTGGATCGCGCAGCGCCAAATATAGAATATACACTTCGCCCTTTAAATTTTTAAGCTGTTGTTTAAAAGAGTTCCAGACGCTATTAGGCGTTTGGTGGTGGTTCGAATTTTCCATTTCGCTCCTCCTAAGTCCGGTTCTCTTACTCTAAACTGCAAAGGCATTTTACAATGTAACCACTTTCTCCTTCCACAATCTATCTTCCTTCCATAAAGTATACCATCCCCCCCTATTCCGCAGTATAGTCCCAATGTCCGTTCCATTTTTTCATTAGATCAACTATCATGTTTCCTCCGCCTCCAGTGCAAAAAGCAGAGGAAATCGCAGCATTACTTCTTAATAGGAAAAGAATTACCTTGCTTCCATTTTTTCCCTGTGTTATGATGACAGGCAGATACAGACAAGCCTTTTTGATTGAATCCCTCACCGGAATCAAATCATTCCCTTCCATAAATGCAGCAAACATCACTACATGATCATCACAATAAAACGAAATACAGGAGGGTTACAGATGCAACAATTCAGCATACGCATTTTATTTGTTTTAAGTCTACTCATCGGATTAGGCACCGGCGCTACGGTTTCGGCAGAAGACACCGCTAAAACCGCTCCGGTCAATCTTACAATCGAACAATGGGTCGGGCACACTTTCACATTTCGTGAACTGCCTGCAGATAAACAAGCAGCCGGTTATGGAATCTTTAAAATTGATCAAGCCACACAAGGTTTTGACGGCGATCAATCCGTCCGCCTTCCCTATTCCGCTTACGTAAAAAAACAAGTCACCGTTACTGAAATCGCAAATTTTCCAGCGGGCAATACCGTGAATGAAGCGATGGTATATATGACGGTAAATGAGACCGGCGAAAAATTAGTCGGCCGCAGCATGCGTCAGCAATTAGACTCTTTGCTGCTAACCTCTGACTTGTCGGATGCCCGTAACCAGTTTTTAAACAAGACCGTCTATCCTAAATTTAGAGAGCTATCCGGTTGGTCCAGCACCGGCGAAACGCCAGTAGCGCCGGTAGCGATTAAAATCGGTTCGCCAGTCACTGTAATTGATGTCTATCCAGGCATCCAATCGCAAGAACCGATTTGGTTGATCGTTTCCGTAAATAATGAAAAAGCGATCTTACCGATAAACTACAGTTGGACCAATACGCCGGTTGCCTCTTGGAGCAAAAATCCGGCATGGAAAAGTTACCTATTTACCGAAGATCCTCGCATCAGCCTCGGTTGGTCGCGTGAATTATGGACCAAAATCGAAAATGCGAGCGTCGTCGAAGGCATGAACAAAGGACAAATTATGCTCAGCTGGGGCAAGCCTGTTTCCATGGAAGAAAATAATTCCGTCTGGATTTACGGTTCGAAGAAGCTCAGTTTTGACGGCGATGTTTTGCGCTCTATTTCCATCATTGACGCAAGCAAGTAGAACGTCCATCACCGCAAGTCTGGCTTAATGAATATGGATGGGACAAATTAAACGCCAAACCAGAACGACATAAGGTGAGCATTTTATTGAAAAGCCATTTGGCCTGTATATTTTAGTAATGAACCCAAGAAGGTGCAAACTTTCTTGGGTTCATTTTTAAAGAGGAGGTGTGTATCATGCTTTGGCCCATACTAATAGGCATTCTCTCCGGCTGGTTAGCCGGCAACATCATGCGCGGCAGCGGTTTTGGCTTAATCGGTGATTTGCTCGTAGGCATAGCCGGCTCTTTCATCGGCAGTTACCTTTTTACCTTTTTCGGTTTAACTGCTTATGGCGCCATTGGCGAAGTAATCATGGCAACCCTCGGCGCGATTGCAATGTTGGCGGTCATACGTTTTCTCTAACTTCAGGCAATATTGCCTTCTTATGAAAAGCGGTCATATCCGAATTATGACCGCTTTTCGTCGTTCATTGCTATGCCTTTCTTTTCTGCGTTGCAACATTTCCATTCCTGACTTCCTTTTCGTTTCAACGTTCGTTCTCTTTTATGCAAATGGACAGCCCGCTTTTTTCCGGCTATACTGACAGCAGAGAATAGCGTAAAGGAGATTTGCTTATGTTGATGACGGCCATTATCTTTATCAGTCTGGCCGGACTGTTTTATACCATCGCCGTAATGGCGGAAAAGGCGCAACGAATATTAAGGCACTGGCATGTCGCGTTGTTTTGGCTCGGCTTTGTCTGTGACACAATCGGCACGACAACGATGGGCAAGATCGCCGGCGGCATCCAGGCAAACTTTCACGGCATCACCGGTATAATCGCACTGCTCTTGATGATCGTTCACACGATCTGGGCCACCTGGGTGCTGACCTCAAAGAACCATAGGCTGCAACTCAGCTTTCACAAATTCAGCGTCATCGTCTGGGCCATCTGGCTGATTCCGATGGCTTCCGGCCTCTTGTTCGGTATGGCGCAAGTTGACTAAGCCGTTGCATCTTAATCGCCCCTATCACATTGACGACAAGGGTATCCTAAATATATAGAGGTGTTCTTATGATCCGAAAAGCCGTTTCTGCAGATATAATGAATGTCATGAAAATCATCGAAGAGACCATTGTTGAAATGCATTCGTACGGCAACACGCAGTGGGATGAACATTATCCCCAAGAGAAAGACTTCTTGCATGATATGCAACGCGGTGATCTTTATCTAAGCGAACGCGAAGAAAAGATAGTCGGCTTTGCCTGCATTAATACAATCGAGTCAGCCGAATATAACAGCTTACCTTGGTCGCTGCAGGAGACGGCTATGATTCTCCACCGTATGGCGGTGGCCCCGGCTCGCCGTAGAAGTGGAGTGGGTCTGGAGCTAATGAACTTTGCCGAGGAACGTGCACTTGAAAATAATATGCGCTATTTAAAAACCGATACCTATTCCATCAATATAAAGATGAATGCCCTCTTCGTAAAATGCGGCTATCAACGGATTGGCGAAATGAAATTCCCAAGTAAAGAGAAGCCTTTCTACTGCTATGAAAAAGTATTGCGTAGAGTCAGGTAACTAATGATCTCCGAAAAAAAGCGGTTATAGTCCTGATTTTCCAGGGACTATAACCGCTTTTTCATCACAGGCATCTTATCAAGCCACCGCTTTACCGCCTTTAAACAAAAGCCAAAATGCAAAGGACAATTCTCCGAGCGCCATCGGCAGGCTAAGCAGCAATTCAAGCGTTGCTTTGTAATGTTCATAGTCAGACCAAAGTAGATTCGCAAAATTAGTTGTTACATAACAGAAAGCGCCTATTATCAATAAGCCGCCTAAAATTTTAGGAATGTAGCCCGCTTTAAGAACTAAATAACCGAGTAAAAAAAGATGCACGCCGAAAATAAGTAAGCCGGCAGACCATTCCATCATAAACGCTTTAAGAAATAAAAAAACCTGCGCCTGCAGCGCTTTGCTGGTAAATAGCGTCAAGTAGTCGGCATCGCTTACAATCAGCAGCACTTTAAGCAAATTGAACATAGCAATTCCTAACATCGCTGCATACATCAATCGAAGCCAGGCCATCAGCAACGCCAAATTCTCATTGACCGGCCTGAGAAAAAGATAAAGCGCCCACGCCACTACGACATCACAAAGAAGCACGATCAGAAAACTGCAAACCGTTAAACGAAGGAGCATTGGCGAAGCCATGATTTGATTGACTGTCGCTGTTGCATCGCCCGGCGCAATAAGATGGCCGAGCGCAAATCCGTATGCAAAGAGGGCCGCTATCGTCATCAGAAAAAATGCAATCCCTGCCGTTATTGCAACTGTACGCTGCGATAATTCTTTCATTCTCAATCCTCCGCATACTTTCATTAGGCAAGCACTCGAAAACTCTCACTGCCGCCCCTTCAGCACCGCCCGCAGCACATTCTTGCCGTCTTCATACTGATATTGCAGCGTTTCGCAGAGTTTTTCCAACAGCGTCAGCGCGAGGTCATCCGAACGTATTCCTTTTTGCAAAAGCGCGAACGGCGCGCCTTTGCTTTCGATTCGGCATTCCAGGCTGCCGCTTTTTTCCGAATAGGCAAGACTGAGCAGGATGTCCGCGAAATCCTGCTGCAGGCTTAACGCTTCTTCAACGACCAAGAGCGCATTGCGGCAAACCTCTTTGCCCAGCAGATGTTTTTCGCAGAAGCTTTCGATCTCAGCATTCATCGCATACAGATCGTACTGCGCGCTGCTGATAGAATACTGAAAGCTGCGTATCCGGTTGATAAATGATTTTGTTTTTTCCTTTTCCGGCGCGTCAAAAATTTGCTGCGCCGTTCCCTGCTCATAAATGACGCCTTCATCCATATAAAGAACGCGGCTTGAAATATTGCGGGCAAATTCCATCTCGTGCGTGACGATCAGCATCGTCATGCCCTCTTTCGCCAGACGCCGGATGACCGCCAGAACCTCGCTCACCATCGTCGGGTCGAGTGCGGACGTCGGCTCGTCAAAGAGCAGCACTTCCGGCTCCATCGCCAGACAGCGTGCGATCGCCACGCGCTGCTTCTGTCCGCCGGAAAGCTCATCGGGAAAACTGTCCGCTTTTT
Source organism: Azotosporobacter soli (assembly GCF_030542965.1). Taxonomy (NCBI): domain Bacteria; kingdom Bacillati; phylum Bacillota; class Negativicutes; order Selenomonadales; family Sporomusaceae; genus Azotosporobacter; species Azotosporobacter soli. Next base: position 75,337 of record NZ_JAUAOA010000004.1, on the reverse strand, counting down.
CGCCAAGTCCCACCAGCTCTAAAAGCTGCAGCGCTCTTTCTTGCGCTGCAGCTTTGCTTTTTTTCAGCAGCTTGATCGGCCCGAGCGTGAGGTTATCCAGCACCGAAAGATGCGCGTACAGGTTGAACGACTGGAACACCATGCCCATTTTTTGCCGCACGCGCGCGACGTCGGTCGTTTTGGCGAGCAGCGGCGTCCCGTCAATAAAGATCGCGCCGCCATCCGGGACTTCCAGCAGATTCAGGCAGCGCAGCAGCGTGCTCTTGCCAGTGCCGGACGGCCCGATGATGGAGATGATCTCCCCCTTCTCGATGACTGCGTTCACGTCTTTCAGCACGGTCTGTCCATCGAAGCGTTTGCAAAGATGTTCGATTCTGATCATAATGCGTCCCGCCTTGTCTTGCGTTGTTGTTTCGGGTCAAGCTTCGCTCCGGCATAATCGAGCGCCAGCGCCAGCGACCAGGAGACGATAAAGTAGAGCACCGCCACCATGACGATCGGGAAGAATGCGTCGAACGTGCGGCTGCGGATGATATCGCTCGCTTTCGTCAGATCCTGCAGCGCGATATAACCGACGACCGAAGTCATCTTCACAAGCGAGATGAACTCGCCCTTATAGACCGGCATCACCTGGCGCAGCGCCTGCGGCATGACGATGTAGACGAACGTCTGCAGTCTTGAAAAGCCGCCCGCCAGCCCCGCTTCCGTCTGGCCTTTGTCCACGCTTTCGATCGACGTGCGGAACATCTCCGAGACATAGGCGGCGAAATTCAACGCGAACGCCAGCACCGCCGCGATAAGCGGATTGACATCAACGCTTGCAAACGCGACGTAAAAGATCAGCATCAGAAGCACCAGCACCGGTGTTCCGCGCATCAGCGCGATATAGACTTTGGCACTGCTGCAGACAAGTCTGTTTTTCCGCATGCGCATAAAGCAGATCAGCGCACCGAGCACCGTGCCGAAAAAAGAAGAGCTAACCGACAGCACAAGCGTCGTCTGCAGGCCGTCGAGCAGCAGCAGATATCGTTTTTCACGGATGATATTGTTGTGAAAACTGTCGGCAAGAGACTGCCAGCCGCTTACTGCGACTGCCGCATTCGTTTCGCCTTGCGCCTGCGCAAGATTTTTCTTCAACGCAAAGGCGCTTGCGCCCAGTTCGTAGTACGGTTCGGAAAAATCGATCTGCTTTTTGCGCTCTTGCGTGATCATCAGCGTGCTGGTGATCTGGTCGATCTTATTGCCGGAGACCGCAGGAATCAGCGCGCCGAACTCCATATCGGAAAGTTTGAGTTCTTTGCCGAGATAGGCGGCAAAACGCTGCGCCATCTCCACGTCAAAACCGATCATCCGGTTGTCTTTGACGATCGTAAAAGGCATGCCCTTGTCGCTTACGATGCCGACCGTCAAGACGCCGTTCGTCTTCGGATTCTCAATGTCCGGCATCTGCGTCGTTCCATCCAGTATCCAGCGCCTGACCATATCGTCAAAGACGCCGCTTTCTTTCAGTTGCCGCAAGAAGAGATCGAACTGGCCGCGCAATTCGTCATTGCCCTTCTTAAAGCCCATGCCGATCGGCACCGAAAAGATCCGTTCCGCCAGGAAGCCGATCTCGTCATCGCCGCGCAATATTTCGAGCAGCGTCTCATGCGTATAAAAGGCGGCGTCCACCTTGCCGGTCTTTACCGCCAGCACCAGATCGGACGGACTCTTATATTGAAGCACCGTCGCGTCGGGAAACGTCTTGGCAACGTATGCATCATGAACGGAACCGAGCAAGATGCCGATGCGCTTGTCCTTCAAGTCTTCCAGCGTCGCCAGTTTCGCGCCGCTTCGCTGCGTCGCCTCGTCCTTTGGCGCGCCGCAGCCCACTAGCGTCAATAAAAACATTAGCAGCAACAACAGCAACCCTGTCTTTTTCTTCATCGTTTTACTCCTTGGTTATGTCACTTTTGAAACCATGAGCCGGATGCTAACACGGCGTCATGCACGTACCGACACTTTCTCTTTTTGAGCCAGGACTTCCTTCTTATCAAGTCAATTATATTTCTAGCAAGAAGTGTTCATAATCTCGTCACGCGTGGGTGACATTTCTTTCCGTATTAGGACGGTTTTGATTCATCCAAATACTTCAGTTCAAAAAACATCACTTCGTTTTCCAAGTACGAAGCTCCTCATACAAAATGGAAATGCCCCTGTCAATTTCTTCCGCTGTTGTCCGTGCCACGCTGAGACGAATGCCGCTTTGCTGTCGGCAATTTTCGATAAAGCATTCGTTCCCAGGCGTCACTATGACGTCTCGCTTCTTCAAGATTTCGACAAACTGCTTTTCATTCACGTTCTCCGGCAGTTCTAAATACGAATAAAAGCCGCTTTCTCCGCCAATCCACGCTGCGCCATATTGCTTAGCTTCCGCAAAACGAAGTCTAAGACAGTTTAACCTGGGCGCCAGTTCTTTTTTCATTGCGGCAATATGCTTTTTCAACACGTTGCTGCGGATATAGATTTCCAAGGTCGCTTGTGAGACCAACGACGGTGAAAAGTACGAGTGAAAATAGGACTGCTTCACCTGTTCCGAAAATATGGACAGCAGTTGCGTCGGAATAACCGTAATCCCGATTCGCAACCAGGGTATTATTTTAATAAAGCTCTTCAGATAAATATGGTGCTGCTGGTCGCCATACGAATATAGGGCGTCGCCGTGATTGCCAAAGCGGATATCACCAAAATAATCGTCTTCTACAATATATACGTCATATTTTTCCGCCAGACGTGCGATTGCCTTGCGCTGCTCCCTTGAGTAGCAAGTCCCCAGCGGATTATGACTGTTGGGAACCGTATAAAAAAACTTGATCTTTTCATTTTTGAACAGTCGCTCCAACGTAGCGATGTCAATGCCGCTTGCGTCACGCTGTATGCCGATTACTTTGACGCCGCTGCTTTTTAAAAACCAGTTGTAATAACGAAAAGTAGGCTGCTCAATCAATATAGTATCCTTTTGATTTGGAAACGACATATGCGTTAAAAGAGTCAGCGCTTGCTGCACGCCAAGATTAACAAAGATGTTTTCCGGCGACGCAAAGACTTGAAAATCAGCAAGATATTTGGGCAGCAATTTGCGCAGCGACGGTGCGCCGTACATTTCATGCCACTCCGCACTATTTTCATTGCAAATATCAATCGCCCGGTCAAGACAGTGCTTTATGTCGGGCGTATGTATTTTCCCCAGCATCGGATTGCCTCTGGCAAAATCAATTACACTGCGCTCCGTTTGTTCCAGCTTGCGCCTATTTTCGAGAACATAGCAACCGCTTTGCGGAACGGAATAGACCAAGTGCTTGCTTTTCAAAACCTCATACGCTTTTACTGCGGTATTTTGACTCACCCGGTAGGAAGCGCACAATTCACGTACCGAAGGTAGTCGTTCGCGCGGCTTAAATCGCCCCTCCTGTATTCTTTTCTCGATATCCGCAGCGATTTCTTCATATGCTCGCTTCATTCCTACGCCCTCCAACTGTATCGATACAGTTAGAGTATACCACAATTGTTGCCGCCATCTTGCGACGATATAATGAATGCAGCTTACACTTATACACCGGGAGGAATCGCTATGTCATACCCTCGCATTTTGCTCAACGTCTCGCACATCCTCATCGACGGCCTGTTCGACAGCGTTCCTTTGCTGCTTTCTTTCATCGCTCTCTCCTTCGCCGCCAGCGAAAAAGAAGTGGGCTTTGCCGTATCGCTTGCCATTTTATTCACTACACTCTGCGGACTGTTCAGCAAGTTTTTCTCGCGTCATTTTAGTTTGTTCCGCGCGATAAGCCTCATCGTTTTACTCGACGGCATCGGTTTTTTTCTGGCCGCTTTTTCCGCATCAATTCAGCTCGCCGGTTTTTGTTTTATCATCGCAATTGCCGGTTATTGCGCCTTTCACAACATTGCCTTTTCTCATCTTAGCGCAACGACGCCCCGCCGCACTTTAGGTCAAACAATCGGAAATTTCACCGCGCTCGGAGATCTTGGACGCATCCCCCTTGCTTCATTAGCCGCCTTCATAGCCGCCATTCCGGTCTTCGGCTTTGCTGGCTGGCGCTTCATTTGCCTGGTCTATGGAATAGTCGCGCTGCTGTTCGCGGTTTTTCTTTTCTTGCTCGGCGCAAACCAGGAAAAACCGCCCGTCCTTTTAGCAACGGACAGAGATCAGCATCTCCCTGCTTTTTCGCTCTTACGCAACCGTCAACATGCACTGCCCATAAGCGCCAGCATCTGCGACGCATTTGCCAGTGATCATCTCTTTACCTTTCTGCCCTATCTTCTCTTCGCCAAGGGAATTGCCCCGACAGTCATCGGCACCTTTGCCATGGCTTTCACCTGCGGCTGTTTACTCGGCAAAATCGCTTGCGGACGTTTAGTTGATCGCTTTGGTACGCGAAAAGTATTTGTCCTATCCGAATTGTTGATGCTATTTTTGCTGACGCTGCTGCTTGTCAGCACGCAACTGTTTATCATTATTGGCGCATCGCTGCTGTTGGGGGTCGTAACCAAAGGAACTGTTCCTGTAATCCAGTCTATCCTAGGCGAGTCCATTCGCGAAAAACATCTTTATGATGACATTTTTCCGCTCAACACTTTTTTCCGTGGCAGCACAAATATGCTTACGCCGTTACTCTTCGGCTGCATCGCAGCAAGCTTCGGCATAAACTGGATTTACGCATTGATGGGCCTTGCCGCCTTCTGCGCCGCACTCCCCATTCTGTTCCTGCCTTCGTCACACCCCAACGAAATTGAAAGTCTGCAAAGAAAAAACAGTCCTCCTGCATTATAAAGCTAAAACCGCTTTTCCAAGCGCCGACAGGCGCAGCCGTAAATAATCACGCCAACGTCGCTTCCGCTAGAGGATTTTGGCAAAAAAGTCTAAGCTCTTATACAAGAATAACGGGAGGTGCTTTTATTGAAACATAACAAGATTGTCTCCTTACTCTGTCTGGCTGCCATTCTCATGACGCTGATCTGCCCGCTTGGCGGCATCGTCGAGGCCGCATCATTCCGACCGGAAAAACGGACGGATGGCATGGTGTTAAGCACGCAAAAAATTGCCAACGAAATCGGCATGAAGGTCCTGCAAGACGGCGGCAATGCGATTGATGCCGCGGTGGCTGTCGGCTACGCGTTGGCGGTCGTTCACCCTGTCGCCGGAAATCTCGGCGGCGGCGGCTTTGCCGTGATTCATCTAAAATCCGGTGAGGATGCCGTTTTGGATTTTCGTGAAATGGCTCCCGGCAAAGCAAGCCGCGACATGTACCTCGATGCCAGCGGCAACCCGGTTCCGAAAGCCAGCACCGACGGATACCTGGCCGCCGGCGTTCCCGGCACCGTCGCCGGCATGAGCGCTCTCCTGCAGCGCTACGGCACCAAGTCGTTAAAAGAACTGATCGAACCGTCAATCCCCTACGCGGAAAACGGCTTCGCAATCAGTGCCCGGCAAGCGGAAACCTTTGTCGAGCATGCATCCCGTCTGAAACAGTACGCTTCCAGCCGCAGCTATTTCCTTAAAGCGGACGGTTCCACCTACAAAGAAGGCGAACTCCTGATTCAAAAGGACCTGGCCCGCACGCTGCGCGCGATTGCCGCAGGCGGTCCTGACGCCTTTTACAAAGGCGAAATCGCCGACCGGATCGCCGCGGACATGGCCGCCAACGGCGGCATCATCAGCAAAGATGACCTCGCCAAATACAAGGCCATCTGGCGCGAACCGGTACGAGGCGATTATCGCGGCTATCAGATCATCTCGATGTCTCCGCCCAGCTCCGGCGGCACGCACATCATCCAAATGCTCAATACCCTCGAGGGTTACGACCTGAAAGCCATGGGTCATAATTCCTCCGCCGCCGTCAACGTCATCGCCGAAGCGATGCGCCGCGCCTATGCGGACCGCTCCGAATTCATGGGCGACCCGGACTTCGTCAACGTTCCCGTCAAAGGACTGACCTCCAAAGGCTATGCGGCAGAAATCCGCGCTAAAATCGAACAGGGCAAAGCAACGCCTTCCAGCGAAGTCCGCCCCGGCAATCCCCAGATTCATGAAGGCACAAATACCACGCACTATTCGGTCGTCGACAAACAGGGCAACGCCGTTTCGGTCACCTATACGATCAATGACTATTACGGCAGCGCCGCAGCGATCGCCGGTGCGGGATTTTTGCTAAACAACGAGATGGATGACTTCTCGATTAAGGCTGGCGTCCCTAACTTATACGGTCTGGTCGGCGGCGATGCCAACGCAATCGCGCCGTACAAACGTCCGCTCAGTTCGATGTCGCCGACCATCGTCACCAAAGACGGCCAGCTGGTTTTGGTCGTCGGCAGCCCCGGCGGCTCCCGGATCATCACCACCGTACTGCAGGTCATCCTCAATGTGATCGATTTTGACATGAACATCCGCGAAGCGGTCGATGCGCCGCGCATCCACATGCAGTGGCTGCCGGATGAAATCCGCATCGAAAAGAACGGTCTGAACCAGGACGTCATCAACAAACTGACTGAGATGGGTTACAAGATCGCTCCTAAAGCGCCGATGGGCGACGTCAATGCGATCATGATCGATCAGCAAAAACATATTATGTACGGCGCCAGCGATCCGCGCAATGAATTTTAATAAAGAAAAAGGATGATGGCGATGGCTTTAGCCAGCTTTAAGGCAGCCGCGTTGACCAATGAAATCGGCTTAAATAAATTAGCAGCCCATTTCGGCATTGACCGACGTTTCACCTGGGAAGATTCGCTGTTGCTGACGGCGAGCTCACTCCGCGGCATCCTGCGCGAACCGGCGGATAAATCCGTTCATGTTTATCCGTTCGGCGCGATTGTCTTCGTAAATTGCCAGCACCATGAGATCATGGATTTGATCCGCTATTTCTCTCAGGTGGAAAAATCCCTGGCGCATGTGCAGCAGTTGGATCACAGCGACGAATATGAAATCCAGGTCAGTAACCAAGAGCCGCCAGGCATCAGCAATGATTATCTGATTACCGAGGCGGAACAGCCCTATCACCGCGACATTGTCGCCACGGTATTGGCAAAATCGGTGGCGGTGGAGCGAATCGAAGCGGAAGTCGATATTCTGGTCGATGAAATCGAAGAAATCGTCGCGAACTTGCGCCAGGGTCGGCTTAGCGTGTCCGATGACCAGTTGGCCAAAGTATCGGCCCGCATCTTAGGCTTTAAACTGGCCGCCGTATCCTATATCATGCTGTTGGACAAGCCGAAAATCACCTGGAACAATGAAGCAGCCAACGCCCTGTTTGACGAGCTGTGCACGCTATTCGAACTGACCGGCCGTTATGAAATCATGCGCCATAAGACCGAAATGCTGATGGACATCACGCAGGTCTTTGCCGACTTGGCGCACGCAAAACGCGGCAACCGGCTGGAATGGGCGATCATCGTACTGATCGCGATCGAAATCGTTCTGGCGCTGATTGAAATGTTTGTAAAACGCTAAAATATAAGAAAGGCAAGGCTTCTCTACTCGGAAGCCTTGCCTTTTTTCGCTCTTAACGTCAAGCTATTACGCCCCGCCATTTCCTGTTTTCATCAGCTTCTTCTTAGCGTTTATCTTTTTTCGGTAGCAACGCTTCGTTTTATCGTCTCCAACATATTCAGTACTTCTGCAGACAGTTCTTCAATTCCCCTCACAGACAGTCTGGCTCCGTTCAAATCGCGTTGCTGATAGAGGCGAATCGCGGCCGCACAACTCTGATGAAACTGTGCGTGAACCCGGTCTAATTCCTTGAACGCCTCCAGATGACCGCAGCTTTGCTGACCGCTGCCGAAATACCATTTTCCCAGACGGCAAATATGGTGGTCTTTTACCTTTTCTTCTTCCAACGTCACAAGGCCACGCAACATATATTTGACATTGGCCTTCCAGAGCATATGATCCGTTTTGGCCAACTCGATGATTTCCGTCGACGTAAATCGGATGCCGGACGCACTTATGTCGCTACGCAATTTATTTAAGCTGTTCAATACGCCGCGCAAGTCCTGGTTGCAAACTTGGGTGGCCTCATTGATCTGCGTGGATCGCGCCGACGCTTCTTCCACCGTGGCCGTTATTTCTTCAAACGTAGACGTCTGCTCTTCTATTACCGGCGCCAGGTTATGCACTGCGACTCCGATTTGCGAAAAAGCATGTTGAAGGTTTTTCACACTTTGGTTGGCCGTATTCACCGCCGCAAAGTTTTGGACAAACGAGCTGTCCATTTCGTGGAAATTATTGTTGATGTTTTCGACTTCTTTACGAATCGAAGTAAGATGATGGGTGATTTCCGCTACGGACTGGCTCGATTGTTCCGCCAGCTTGCGCACCTCATCGGCCACCACGGCAAAACCGCGCCCCTGCTCACCCGCTCGCGCCGCTTCAATCGCCGCATTAAGAGCCAATAAATTGGTTTGTCCCGAAACGTTGCTGACGACGGCGACAAGATTATCGATATGCGCCGTGGCCGCCAACAATTCGTTGACGCGTTGCGTCATCACGCCCAGCTGCCCTTGCGCTTTCTCGGTTTCCGTAAACAGTGTTTCCACCCGCGAACTTACTTGTTGCATCGAGTCTTCGCCCGTCTTTGTTTGTTCCGAAGTTTGCGCGGCAGAATCGGCCAAATCACAAACCGACTGCGTAAGATGCGTTACGACGCCGGCGATTTGTTGAATGCTTTCCGCCTGCTGTTCAAACTGCTCCGCAACCTCATTCAGTTTATCGCCGCTTGCCAAAGCAAGAAACACACTCTGGTTGAGATCCATCGACAGTTTGGCGTTCATGCTTTCTTGTTCTTCGGCTTGTTTCGTTGCATTTGCCGACAGTTGCTTTACCAAACAGGCGATCGGAAAAAGCGGATCTGCTTCCGACAGGCCAAACTCCACGCCTTTTTCTCCGGCGCAAAGTTTTTCCAGGCCTTCGCTAAGCATACGCAAACTGTCGCTCTGACCTCGCTGTTTTGCACCTCTGACGTAATCAAACATATTCCTGACCCGCCTCCTTTTCTGCCTAGCAAATTGCGATGGCTGTCTGTTCTTCGTCCTAAAAACAAGATATCTTATACACACTTTCTCTTTTCAAATGTAATTTCCTTCCATATAATAATCATTTTACTACAAAAAAGGCGGTCATAATCCCCATTCCTGACGGATTATGACCGCTATTTCATTTCGTTCTTTAATCAATCCACTTTTTACGCAAGCCGTCGAACTCTTTCTTTAACACCATTTCTTCCATCCACATGTCCACGAAATTAGCGAAGTCCTGTTCGCCGTGCTTCATCAGATAGCCGAACTGGTTGGAAGTAAAAGGCTGCTCCGTGCAGGCGGCAAACAAACTCGCATCCTCTTTCGCATAACGCAGCGCCTCGATGCTGTCCGTGATCATCACGTCCACCTGCGCGTTTGCTACCATTTTCGGGATCGCCAGATTATTCGTCACAACGATGATTTCCGCGTTCTTGATGTTGGCGCGGACAAATTTCTCATTCGTACCGCCCGGATTGACGCCGATCTTTACGCCGGACTGATCAATGCTGGCAAGGCTGACGTACTTTTCCTGATCTACGCCGCGAATCAACGCCGCTTTGCCGAAAGGAATATAGCCATGCGACAGGTGCGCTTTCTTTTCCCGTTCAAACGTCCGGGTAATCCCGCCCATCGCAATATCGAACTGATCCGCCAGCAGATCGCGCAGCAAGGTCGGCCAAGTCGTTTTGACAAATCTCGCTTCCACGCCCAGATCGCGCGCCAACAGCAACGCGGCATCAATATCATAGCCTGTATACGTGTTCGCCTCAGCGTCATAGTAGGAAAACGGTTTGTAGTCTCCGGTTGTGCCGATCAAAATATAGCCCCGTTTTTGAATCAATTCCAGACGCGACTGCGAAACCGCAGGCGTTTCGCCGGCAAAAGTCGTTTGCCCGAGCGAAAAAACAGCCAAAAGCGTAAAAAGCATCGATACCATCCATTTTTTCATCTTTATCATCCTTTCTTACATAGAAGCCAGCCAAGCCTTGCCCTGGCGGCTTTCCGTTTTCAAGGCGCAAAAAGCCGATCCAAGTGTCCTTGAATCGGCTCCGTTGCCTGCTTATCCCATATCATAGTTTATCCGTCTTACCTTGTCAATCCAGGCGACAACGCCGCCATTTTATGGCTTCGCCTTTATTATTCTTTGATCCGCATCGATAAACTGCCCCGTCTTATGGTTGTACGTCTTTACCACCACCTGCTCCGGATAAAGATATAGCGAATTCGTCCAAATGGTTTTTCGATCCAGATCGGCATTGTGTATGTTCCAGACCCTATTCTGATAGAGATTCAGCGGCGCAGCAAAACTGGGATTGCTCGCTGGCGTGTGGGTATGACCGGAAACCCAGGCCACAATCTGCGGATTGCTTTCTATGATCGCATCGAGCTTTGCCTTGGGCTGCGCAATAAAATTGACCGTATTGACTTCCTTGTTATAGTCCGCCAGTGTACCGGCTAAGGGCGCATGGAAAAAAATCAGCGTCGGCAGCGCAGCATTTTCCGCCAGCGTTTTTTTCAGCCATGCCAACTGCTCTTCCGAAATCTCGCACAGATATTTGCTGTCTGCCCTATCCGGCGCGAGAAAGAGAAGCAGGTAATCGCCCACTTTTTTGCTGTAATATACCTCTTCCAAGCCATACGCGGTTTTGAAGCGTTCCACTTTCATTTCCCGCTCTTTTGCCGCTGCACGCTGCAGCTTTCCTTTCACATTCGGCTCGTCCCGATAAATGAGATCATGATTGCCCGGAATCACGGCAACCGGTTTCTTGATTCTTTCAATAAATCCCCTGGCCTCGGCATATTCCTCTTCCGTCCCCTGCGCCGCGACGATATCGCCGACCACGACCACCAGCGCCACATCGTCCCAGGAATTGATCTCGTCCACTGCGTTTTGCTTCGCTTCGACAAGTTCCAAGCTTAGCGCCGCGTCCGTATTTTGCGGCCGCGTCGGATAATGCGGATCGCCCAGCACGACGATGCGCTGATAATCCTGCACGCTTGGCAACGCCGCCACGCATGGCGAGGAAACCAGCGCCAGCAGTCCCCATACGAAGAGAAATAAAATCGCGCCTTTTTTCAGCAACGCATCCACCTCCTTATTTTTATTCTATTTTCTACAAGTGCGAAAAACCCTTCCCTGAAAACATTTGAGCGCAACGGAAAAGAGCATGGCACGCTTCAGTACGCGCCACGCTCTTTTTACCGTTTCTCTTTTATTTACTTACTTTTTGTACCTTAACTGTCCATTCCGGACCCGAATATACTTTATGAACAGCAGAGAAGCTATCCATGTTCAGCGCAAAGGAAAGCTGCATCAGACTGTTGGCATATGCCAGCGGCTTTCCGTCCGGTACGTCTCCGAAGCTGTTCACGTAAGGAATCGTGCCCTGGTAGACCCGGTTTCCTTTGTTGTAGATTTCCACCTTCAGCAGATCATTCTTTTTAATGTTCAGTGCGTCGATCAATTTCTTGTCAATATTCGTCCAGACATTGCCGTACTGGATATCCAGGATCGGAATATTGCCCAAGACGGCATCGCCTTGCATTACAGCTTTTTGATACCCAATCTTAACAATCTCGCGGTTCACAACAGGTCCGATCTGCTCAAACGTGATCGCTTTTGCCGCTAAACGCGCACCGGTATAGGCATAAACATCGCGGCCATGAAACGTGTACGAATCGCTGGAACCCGGCAGGCGATTGATGTTTTCATCAATTTCCCGCACTTCACTGATGCCCATCGACTCTTCGATCAACGTCAGCGTTCCATTGTCCGGCGTTACGAAATAATGCCCTGTCTTCGTTTTTACAACAACAGACTTGCGATCCGTTCCTACGCCAGGATCGACAACCGAAACAAAAACCGTACCCGCAGGCCAGTACGATGCCGTCTGCATCAGGCGATATGACGCTTCCCAAATATTATACGCCGGAATTTCATGCGTCAGATCGAAGATCCTCAAATCCGCGTCAACGCCGATTGCCACACCCTTCATTGCGCTTACCGCGCCGTCTTTCAAGCCGAAGTCCGTTTGCAGCACCAGTGCGTTACCCTTCGCTTCCTGCGCCAACACACCTGTCGAAAATACCGCCAATAGGATAAGAACGATTGCAGCTACCCGATTCAACTTCATCATAAAAGCCCTCCTCGATTTATTCTTTTTATTACGTTATGAAAAAAACTGGATTTTACGTCTGCGCCAGCGCCTACGCTCCCCCTCCTTTTCCGCGCTTTATTACAGGCGTCTATCAAAAGGCATGCTCCGAATCAGAAACCTAACTGGTAAAGCTGCAAGCTTTAGCACCTTTCCAGGACGGCAACCATCTTTGCATACTGCTCCTTTGTAATATAAATCTTTCCTTTTTTCACCGACAGCATCTCGCTTTCTTTTAACGCTTCGATATTCCGATTGACCGTTTTAACGCTTGTGCCGATTTCGTCGGCAATTTGCTGTCGTTTCTTATTGATTAAAAACTGTTCATCCTCTTTGATCGTCCTACAGTATTTCACAATGTATGCCTGCAATTTTCGAATACCCGAAAAAAACTTGATCTCTCCTGCTTCAAAGGATGAAATATACATCTTCTTCGCAAGAACGCCAACAACCGTAAGCAAAAACTCCGCATCCAGCTTCAACCATTTCTCAAAATCTTCCCGGACTACGATCATCACTTCACAGTCCGTCTCGGCTTCCACATTGCAGGCATACGCCTCTTCCTCCGCAAAAACTTCTAATTCGCCGATAAAACTAATCGGCGTCAAATGTGCGAAACTATACCGTTCCCCATTCGGAAATTCGTTGATAACCCGTGTATCGCCATGAATCAAGATATAAACGCAATTTACCGGTTCGCCTTTTTGCGTAATCGCTTCTCCGGCCGCGATCGTTTTTACCAGACACCGTTCTTTTATTTCCTTAGGAACCCGGCTCAAGAATTCAGCTAATTTCTCTTGCGGTTTAAAGAGGTCAAGCAATTTTCTCAACACCTCAATCTCTCTTCTTTTATCTGATTCTATCTATTTCTCCCTTTAATAAAAAGGTCATATGTCCTTTTTATTAAATATTTTGAGATTCATTCTCCAAGCAAGCCCACATCACCTGCCGTCAAGATACGAAAAACGCCCCTGCTTTATCTCGCGCAGGAGCGTCTTTGCCATTGAAAAGGCTATTTTTCTTATTTTCCCCTGCTCTTACCTACCGCTTAGCGATAGTTGCGAATTGCTGCATTGACTTCATCGAACGTTTTATACCCCTGTGAAAGTAAGTGCGCCTTCCCATCCACGACTGCCACCACACTGGGATAGGTCGACACGCCTAATTGCTGCGCGAAAGCAAAACTCTCCTGCACGCTCTTTCCCTGCGCAGCCGAAAAATATTCTTTTTCAAAAACATCCTTCGCAATGCCAAAAGAAAGTGCAAGCTCCGCATAAACCTGCCAATCATTCGCGTCTTGGCCCAGCACATAAAAGGCATGATATATTTTTTTCATGTATTCGAACAGACTCTCTTTTTGCAGCGTTTGCATGACGAGCATCGCCTTAGCGCCAGGCAGGCTGTCTAAAACGAAATTCTCTTTTTCTAGGATGTTTTTTTCAAACGCACTGCCAAACGTTTTCCCGGACAGTTGGGCAATGGTCACATTATGCGTTTTCATAAACGCAGCCAGAGCGCTGTTCATTTTCTGCACATGCCCGCCAACCCACATCCCGGAAGGCACAACCGTGAAATCAAATTTATCCTTATGCGCCGCATGAATTTGGCTTATTACGTCACTAAAGCCATAACACCAGCCGCACATCGTGTCCATAACATAATAGATCTTGGTTTTCATGCCAGTAAGCTCCTTTTTCATAACGCTGTTTCTATGCTACTAGCATTCTTCAAAGATTAGAAATGACCTGCTGATTAAAATAAATACGCACTCCCTTGTCTTGCAAATCAAACAGACTGTCCTTAACTGAATTTTTGCAGCCGTCTTTCCAGTATGCTCTGCATTTTTTCAACACAAATCACCAGCAGCAGATAGATCAGCGTGACGCATAAATAAGCCTCGAAGAAGCGAAGATCGAGCGCCGCTGCGATTTTTGCCTGGGCCATGATATCGGCGAGTCCAACGGTGAAGCCGAGCGCGGTGCCTTTGATGATGCCGATAAACTGGTTGCCAAGCGAGGGCAGCGCGACGACGAAAGCCTGCGGCAGCACCACGCGCACCATCGTCTGGTAGCGCGTCATGCCCATCGAGTAACAGGCTTCGATCTGCCCCTCATCCACCGATTCGATCGCCGCTCTGAGCGTTTCGGACATAAACGCCGAAGTGTTTAACGTCAACGCCAGCACGGTTGTCTGAAAGGCGCTCATCGACTTCATCGCCGGAATCAGCGAAGGAAGACCAAAATACAGGATAAAGAGCTGCGCCACGAGCGGCGTTGCGCGAAAAAGAGTGATATACGCGCCGAAGAACGGCGACAGTCCAGGCAGACGAAAGTGCCGGATAATCGAAATGAAAACCGACAGCAAGACGGTAAGCAGCAGCGACAGCAGCGACATGCTAATCGTCAATTCGAGCGCGGGCAGGACAATGGGAAACAGGCTAACAAACCATACAACATCAAAATTCATCGCTTCATCCTCATATCATCTTCTTATTTAATTGGCACTGACCGTATTGATAAATTTTTTGATTCTCTCATTTGCGCCGTTTTCAAAGATTTCCTGCGGCGTTCCCATCGCCGTAATCGCACCGTCTTCTAAAAAGAGAATCCGATCGGCCACTTCGCGGGCAAAATTCATTTCATGCGTCACGATCAGCATCGTCTTATTATGCTCTGCCACCACTTGCTTGATGACGCCCAGGACTTCGCCGACCAACTCCGGATCGAGCGAGGAGGTCGGTTCGTCAAACAAAATCACATTGGCATTGACCGCCAACGCGCGCGCGATTCCGATTCGCTGCTGTTGCCCGCCCGACATTTCTTTGGGGTAGGCATCTTTTTTCTGCAAAAGCCCCACCTTTTCCAGCAGGCCCAACGCCACTTTTTCGGCTTCTTTTTTGCTTATTTTTTGCACCGTCACCATCGGTTCCATGATGTTCTGCAGCGCGGTCATATTCTTAAGCAGATTATAATTTTGAAAGACCATCGCCGTTTTCTGCCTGATGTGGTCAATCTCCCGTTTCGAGACCGTTTTGGCATCCAGCGTAACTCCATCCACGCTGATCCGGCCCTCCACTGGCCTGACCAGGAAATTCAAACAGCGCAGAAAGGTTGATTTTCCGCTGCCTGACGGACCGATCAAGACAACGACTTCGCCATTTTCTATTTGAACATCGACGTTTTTCAAGACTACGTTTTCGCCGAACTGCACTTTTAACTGCTCTACTTTAATCATTTGCCCTCTCACTTGACTGTGCGGTTGCCAAAATGGTTCGGCAATCGGCACGGTATTTTTTTCTACGCTATGAGAAAACAAGTTGCCTGCCCTCGCCATAACAGCAGCATCAGGCCGGCAACTTGTTTCGCATACTTACTCCGCTATTTTACCGCTCTCCGGTTTTTTGCTGAAATCCATTCCATACCACTTCATATATATTTTTTCCAGCGTACCATCCTGTTGCATTTCCTTAATCGCTTTTGTCACGATCTTATTCAACGCTTCCGACTTGGCATTGCCTTTTACAAACGGATACGCTTTCGCGCCAACCGCAATATTTTCTTCCACCATTCTGGCATCCAGCACTTTGTTGTTGATCTTATATGCGACCTCGGCTCCGGCAAAGATCATGACATCCACTTTGCCTTGGCGAAAGGCTTCATCCAGCAACTCCGAGCTGTCATACGCGACCATGTTGATCTTGATGCCCTGCTCTTTCGCAATCTGCTGGAACAGATTGCCGCCATTCGAGCCTGCCGAAAAACCGCAGTTCATCCCATTGATGTCTTTGAGTTTTTTAATGTCGGTTCGATCCGAATGCACCACCAATTTTTCGGGGATGTACGCATACGGCTCCGAAAAATCATACTTTTCTTTGCGCTTCGCATTCAGCGTGATCGTATTGCCCACGGTATCAGCCTTGCCCGAATCCAGATAGCCGAAGAGCGTGTTGAACTCGCCGGTCACAAACGTGACTTTCAAGCCGGTCTTCGCCGCGATGGCATTCCAGATATCGACCTCGTGCCCCTTATGCACGCCTTTTTCAATATAACTGTTCGGAATCGACGACGAACCGGATGCCACGATGATTTCGGTCGGCGCGGCTCCTTTTTCCTGCGTCGCTGCAGGCTTTTCCGTGTTGCCGCAGGCGGCCGTGACTACCATGATACAAAGAGCGGCTACTGCCAAGATAATTTTTTTCATGTTCTTCTCCTTTGATGTTTCAAATACATCCACGTAGCTAAAGCGAATTCATGAACATATCCAAAATCTTTTAATTCTATAAATATTTTCTATAGTTAATGGTAGATATCTTCTGCATTTTTGTCAACCCCATTCAAAACGACGCTGCGCCATGCGCCTGCTTCTTTTTCTGTGCAGGAACGCCTGCGGCGCAAAACAATGCGCATTCATTTACGAGCAGCTGTAAATTTTTTGTTAATTCATAGTCTTAAACGGCAGGAAACCGTCTCTGCATCGTCGAAGCGGAATCAGCAAATCGTATTAAAGGAGTTGACGAAACGATGCGTAAACGGTACCTTCCCCTTTTGCTCACCCTTTTCTTCGTGCTTTCCATCATCAGCTCGGTTCTGGCGTCCGCCCCCGCGTCCTTTGTCCCGGCCGAAACCGCAGAAAAAATGCTGGCGGACGGCAACACGCGTTTCCTCTCCGAAAAATATGCCGACCGGAAGATCGGCAAGAACGAACGGAGCGAGCTAAGCAAAGGACAACATCCCTTTGCCGTGATCGTCACCTGTTCGGATTCGCGCGTCGCTCCGGAACTCCTCTTTGACCAAGGCCTGGGCGATCTCTTCGTCGTACGCGTCGCAGGCAACGTCCTCGACGCGATCGAACTCGGCAGCGTCGAATACGCCGTAGAACATCTTGGCGCCAAGCTGGTCGTCGTCCTGGGCCACGAAAAATGCGGCGCGGTGAAGGCTGCGCTTGACGGCGGCGACCTTCCGCCTAATATTAAGGCAATCGCCGACAAAATCCAACCCGCAGTCGCAGTCGCCAAAGAGCAGAAAGCTGCGAACCTATACGAAGCCGCGGCCGATGCCAACGTCATCAACATGATCGCCTCGCTGCGCAGCGATCCCGTGATCGCACATCTGGAAGGCGTTCAATTGGTAGGCGCTAAATACCACCTCGAATCAGGTCAGGTTACCTTCTTCAAATAAAGCAAAAGCGGTCAACCTCCTTCTTTGCTAAGGAGTGTTGACCGCTTTTCACGCTCAGTCGGTTATCTTCCCACATGCGGGGCAAACGGCAAAACGCATGCATTGCAGCGGCCCGCGTAAGAAACAAATTTATTTCAGTTCGCTAACGAAACGTTTCGCTTCCTTGGCAAAAAGAGAGTAAGCGCTCGTGATCAGCATCGATACCCCCGCATCCAGATAGTCCTGCACGCTTTCGCCGGGTCGCACCACTGCGCCGATCGCTTTGCCCGCTTTCAACCCTTCCTTTAGAAACGTTTGATAGGCTTCTTGCACCTTCGGATGCTGCCCCTGTCCCGGTACGCCAAGCGCTTGCGACAAATCCGCGGTACCGAGGATCACCCCGTCGAGCCCGTCGACCGCGAGAATTTCCGCCAGATTCTCCAGCGCGCTCGTATTCTCGATGATCGCCAACACCACCGTTTCCCGATTGGCATCGACCACATACTGCGCGAGCGGCTTTGTCATCCCATAGTCCGAAGCCCTGACCGCATTCAGACCGCGCTTTCCTTCCGGATAATACTTGACCGCGCGAACCGCCGCTTCCGCCTCTTCTTTCGCCGAGACGCCCGGCAGTATCACGCCCATCGCCCCGATGTCCATGAAGCGCAGGATCGTGTCCGGCGCGGCATTCGGCACTCTAACGAGCGGCACCGTATGACGCACCTCCGCCGCCCGCACCAGTTCCTCGCAGTCGCGCGTCGAAAGCGCGCCATGCTCGGCATCGATAAAGATGAAATCGAATCCGGCCAGGCCGCAGATTTCAACGAAAGCTGGGAAAGCTCCTTGGATCATGCAGCCGGATATTGGTTCGCAGGTGCGTATTTTTTCTTTCAGAGGGTTTTTGTACATGTGTGCGTTGCTCCCTTTTTTGTTTATTCTTCAGTAAAAAAAACGCACCCCCTTGTCTCTCTTGCGGAGGCTGCGTCGTTTGCAATTCAGAACGTCATTCATTGCTTTTGCAAATTCAACTTGATCATGCTGTGATTATTTGCTTCCTTTAGCTCTTTCCGCGTCAGTGGTTTTACCTGAACGACGGCCTGCGGGTCAGGCATAGTCGTACACGCCTGCGCCTGGCCGCATCCCTCGCGAACGCGTCATCCCTGACGCTCGCTCGTAGGCAGCGTCCATGCTGCCTACGCGGCCAGACTTGTCCTGTACTTCCTGCCTGACTGTCCTCGTCCTAAACGTTCTGGAAAAACCGCTGACGCGGGGCTTGGGGGAACGGAGGACGGAAAGCAATGTATGTCTCCCCCTTGTTTTAATCCAGAAATGACCTTCACAAGCCTCTTGATTAGTTGCAATGCTCCTGTTTTTTAGTGCTTTCAAGCCGTCCCAGCTGCTTCTTCCGTCAAAGGTTTTCCCCATACCTTCGTCAATTCGCACAGTTCAACTATATTCACATCTAAATTTTCAAAAACCGCATAAACAAGCTCTGTGATAAGGCTAAATTGTTCAATTAAACGTTCATCACAAATCGTTTTTTCCTGCTTATATTGAAAATGTGCAATACTACATCTTTGAGAATATATATAATCCGCAACTTTTTCTGCCTTTTTATTTTTTTCTATTTCTGGCTTTACATCAGAATCTTTATCCATTATATAGTTATAGTATTTATCAATAATATCTTGGTGTGCATAATTAAACACAAGTTCTTTTATACTTACTCTCTCCGGAAACCTTAGTTTCTCTTTTAAAACTAAATCAACTAGACTTAAAAGAGCTATATCATGTTTACTCTTCCATTCTAGAATTTTTATTATGATATATAGATATTCCAGACATCTATATATTTCTAAAAAAAGATGTGAACGCCGTTTTAACCCACACATATTTAATAATGTTGGCAAAATGCTTCTGCTACTTTTTAACAATAATATTTTTTTCAAATTCTCAGAAGTGATTTCATTTGCGCACAAAATATTTCTTTTAATGGTAGCATAAAAAAAATTTCTAATTAGATCTTCTTCATACTGAAACTCTTTATATTCTTCTGGGATTATATATACTTGATAATATTCAAAGAAACTCTCTATAATCAATTTTGCTTTTATATCTACGCAAGTTTCTTCATTCTCGCATTCTAAACCTAAGCACTCTTCAATTATATCTAACGAAGTAATTTCATCCCGTATTTCAATACAATTTTCACCTGCTAGTAATATACCGATGCCAGTATTTAATTCATCATCATCTATAACTTCAAAATCCAACGCGCCTTCTTCAATTTTTTTAGCTATCAAACAAAAATACTTTTCATTTTCAAATTCAACATACGCTGCATAACCTAATCCATCAATTTGCTTTTTATGCAATTTTGCGTTTTCAATAATAGTATATTCTTTCTGGCTTAAATGAATACGTTTTTTTGCAGGAGAAATTCTTTTTTTATTTTCTTCATCAACACCTTCTTTTAATTTCTCCTGAATAACATTTTGAATATTGTTTACATTTCTACTCATTTTATTCTCTCCAAAAGTCTGCAAGATCAGGAAGTTCTGTAAATCCATCATATCTAATCATGCTCATAAAAGCATTCTTAAAAAGTCTTCGTAATTCATCTCCAATTTTCGACTTCGGTAAACCATTACATATTCTATTCAGAGTGTCCCTTCCTAAATAGTCCTCGGTATTTACCAAAGCCATTTCTTCAGTTTTTCGAATGATTTCCTCTATTTTATCAACAAACTCTTTGGCCTTTTCTTCTTGTATTTCAACAGTTCTATCAACTGAACTTTTCCCCATTATAAATTCTGCACCAGCTACGATGAAGCCTATACAAGCTGTTACACTGCCAAAAATATCTCTTCCCTCTCTAAATTGTCCCTCACTATCATTCATTGAAAATTTTGCAAATGCTAGATCTAATTTGCACATCATTGCTAATGTATCAACAAAAAAATCCAAACTTTTTGGTTTCTCAATAGTTTCCATCATATCGAAACGTTGAAATTCATCTGCCAACTCATCCGAAACTTTCACCTTTACATTTCTAGTATTAAACGCTAGATATGCTTCAATAATATCAGATTTATGATATTTACCCGCCTCTCGTCTTTGTTTAGCATCGTCAATCCCATAAATATCAACTTTTCCTATTAAATCACTATATTTCGCAAACAGCATTTCTGTCATATTTTTAGATAGATTTGAAAAAACAACTTCTATTTGTCTCCGTGTATTCCATGGCATTTGTCCTGTATTAAGCACTAGCATTCTGTACAACAATTGTATACTGTCTTCAGCTATCCAAAATTCCACTCTGATTTCTCTTTTTTCATTCCCATCAATGTTATTAAAATATATATTACTTCTTTGCATACCATCAATAATCGAAATAGCCTCTAAATCAAAATCCGAAATAGAAATGATGTCGCCAATATTAAAAGCTTTAGAAATATTTAATGCACCAATTACTACTTGTGGAAATACTGCACCATTAACAAAATCAGTTTGCATCCTTTTCCTTATTTTCATAGCAGCCGATGATTTTTTAATAACACCTCTTTGCCCTTCCATATTGCCATCAGCAATAAAAGCTTGATACGCAACCTTTTTGTAATCGTCTAGTGTCATAATTGTTAATACCGATTTGCAGTCACTTCTTTTATCTATTTGAATATCTACAACTTTCATAAAATCCTCCAACCTTTTCATATAACTTTTTTAGATTCCGCCATAGGTTAATTCAACCATAAATAATCGTATCGTTTGATTTATAATTTCAAAAATGACCGCCCCCTAATTCCCTAAAAAGTTATGTTTCATGAAACATTTTTTCTATTTCATTTATAGCCTTACTGTCAAATTCTCCATATAGTTCCTTTATTCGTTGAACTACTTCTTTCTTTTCAACGGTTTCGGAATAGTATTTCTTTTGATACATTTCCATAAGTTTATCTCTTAACAAAGGCTCTCCGATTTGGCGTATAACATAAACCATTTTCTTTTTCTTTTCTTCTGAAACCTTCTCTTTGTATTCTGGCTGCAATGCAATTATTACTTCTTCCAACAACTCTTTTGCATATTCTCCCCAATAATCTTTTACGAAGAACGAATCAGTCATAATTTCTTGGATATTTTGAGCAAAAGTTTTGGATATAGCCTGAACAGTTTTTATCTGCTTTCCCTGTTTCTCTAGTAAAATTATATTCTGATTCACAATATCCGAAAGCATAAAAGGAGAGTGGGTTGAAAAGATAAGCTGTATAGTATTATTGGTTTTATAGAATATTTCTTCCTGATCAAAAATTTTAATTTTCATCTTATCAAAATAATTTTTCAAAAATCCAATCATCCTTCGTGACCATTCAATGTGCATATTAAGTTCTATCTCATCTATCAGTACTATTAAATTTTTATTTAGACTATAAGACCATCCTGGTTGCTGTAAACAAAACTTTTTCAATTGACCGGTAGCAATACTCACTAAATTTAATATATTTTGTTCACCAGTAGCCATTTCAAGTTTATTAATCTCAAACGGCATTGCCTCATACACCCAAGTCCCTAAATCCTTTCTAGAGGATGATAGTAAATCGTCATATATATAATCTTCTTGCACTTTATTTAAGTCATTTTTCACCTCCCAAGCTTGTTTTATATAAGCAGCAAATTCTTTGAGTTTATCATATGCTTCTAGAAACGCACTAAATTCCTCCTTCTTCCCTTTGGAAAATGTAATACTAAAGAATTTATAGCCTGTTGTAACTTGCCCTCTAATATCATAAAAAGCTAGAAATAATTCAGAAAGATAATTTACATATTTTTTAAACAGGTCTTTATCATTTGGTATTATCTTCTGAAACTCAGAACACACCTTTTTAAATTGTTCACGCGAACGAAATTTGCCACTTTTGTGTTGTTTCTTAAATTTTGAAAATGAATAATCAAATTCCTTATCATTTTTACTAATATTTTTACAAATATTGCAACACGCTTCTATAACACCACTAAACAAATGGAGATAAAAATCCTCTATGTTCTCAGGCATATACTGATGACAATCACTTATATGCTTTATTTTTTCATTCTTAATTGGTGAAAGCTGAAAAGTTCCCTTTTCCCCTTGAAACCACTCTCCTTTTTTAAACTGTATAATTAAAGGCGAATACAAAATCCCCTCATTATTCAAATCAATATATGTATCATAGAGTTGAGCTAAAGAAGGAACGCCATTAATTACCCTTGGAACAAATTGTTCCATATCATCACCTTTATTTACAAGTGATTTATCATTTAAAGCATATAAATATGAATTGTTAATGTAAATTATCGAATCGTTAAAATGTTTTTCTTTTTCTTTTTCTTTTTCTTTTTCTTCTTTATATCCTATTCTATCGTCTTCAAAATATATATTGAAAATCCCAGCTTTACTAGAGAATCTCTTGATATTTCTCGGACAGAAATGTATAGATTCCAAATAATAAACGTTATTATGAAAATTAAATAACAGGAAATACTGATCTGTATTATTTCCTGTGTCATCTATAGAGTATGAAATTCTCTCCAGCATCCTTCTTCCCAACATATTTAATATCGTGGTTTTCCCACTACCATTCCCTCCTATTACGGGTGTAATGTTGTAAATAGTTTTTCCATACAACTCCGGTATGTAATTGTTGTTTTTTTCAATTTTCAAAAACTCGGTCTCGAAGTCAAAAGAAATATTATATTCATCAGTAAATGAAAATATTTCTTCACTTAATAGACCCGCATAAGATTTTACAATTAAACCAAGTAATTTCATGTCAACC
The DNA here is from genome assembly GCF_030542965.1 of Azotosporobacter soli. Classification (NCBI taxonomy): domain Bacteria; kingdom Bacillati; phylum Bacillota; class Negativicutes; order Selenomonadales; family Sporomusaceae; genus Azotosporobacter; species Azotosporobacter soli. Next base: position 52,141 of record NZ_JAUAOA010000004.1, on the reverse strand, counting down.
CTCTCTAGATCAGCTTAATATTTTTACTAATATCTGTTATAAATTTAGATAATGTTCTCTTTCCATAGTCTACCTCATCCGTATAAGCAAATGTAATAATTCGCTTAATATCGCTCTCTTGCAAATTTAATCTATTTTTAATATACATAAGATATTCCCGCGTATAGATATGTTTTTTTTTGAGCAGTTCGACTACAACATCACCATGAATCTGATATAAAGCTTCCAACTTTAAAATTTCCTTATTACGCCGCATTTTAGACGCTGCTTTTTCATCTATAATTATTTTCATCTGTTTGCAATCTCTCATATATCCGATTCCTTTAATGTAGTAGTTAAAAGAATACATTTGATCTGGAGAAACAGATTCATCATATGGAGAGTAAGACAAATCATGAACATGTTTTATCCTATTACAGCTAGGACATACAGGAATTAAATTATAGAATGACACCGCAAAAATGGGAAATTTATCCTTATTAAAAAAATGGTCAAACTGACTTGTAGTAGATGAATTTGTTGAATTGATATAATTTCTGTTGCAATACGGACATACCGTTCCTCCTAGAATTTGTGTAAATTCTTTATGATTGATTTTTTTATATGCTGTATCTATCAGATATTTCTTTAAATCCTTTTCCATATTTATAGACCTTTTTCGAAGATGCCGTCTTAGTTTACAAAGAGTTTTAAAATCTGCAATCATAATTTCTAAAAACGGAAATTCACTTACTTTTTTTTTGCCAATAAATGCACCTATAGGGAGATATTTAGAACTCCATTCATCTAATTCTTCACGCCTTTTTTTCTGAATCGAATGATATAAATTTACGCAAAAAGCCTCCACTTCTTTCTCTCGATTCAGTAGCGATTTTTGCATAAATTCTAATCTAATCATTAATTTTCACTCCTAAATTCATAAATAAACTTAATAAATTGAGATTTTACGAAGCTCCGACCAATTGGGAATCTCTAAGATATTTCAGCTTACATTGTCTAATAAATAGACTTATTTCCCTCAATCATCACAACCAAAATCATCAATCGCCTCCCAAGCTCCCCGTTCCCCACCCTCCCCGTCGCCACTTTTTTTCAAAACATGTAGACGGGGAATCTCGGGGTCAGGAATCTCGGGGTCAGGCTTGCATTATTTAATGGAATCTCGGGGTCAGGCTTGCATTATTTAATAAATTGACTTATTTCCCTCAATCACCACAACAAAAAATCACCGACCTCATCCCAACATTCCCGTTCCCCACCATCCCCGCCGCCGCGTTTTTTCAAAACAAGTAGGCGCGAGGACGAGCGGACAGGAAGCGGCAGGCAAGGGGGATGGAACGTCAGGACGTCACGCCGCAGGCTGGCGACGAAACCGGATGTTTCTAGTGTCAAACGCGCCATGGATGGCATAGCGTTTGACCATGGACGCCTTCTGATGCGGGCATTCCATCACCGCAGGCTACTGCGCCCATGTCCGCCCGCGACAGCGCTGGATGCGCCTAGTGTCGAGCGCGCCATGGATGGCAATAGCGATCGACGAGCGCCGATAGTTTTGAAGAAATTGCGACGGCGAAAGGGACAAAGCGAATTAATCATCACATCACTCTCAAGTTTGGTTTGCCAAAGTCATCAAACTTGTCACATCTTATAAACACTTTCTCTTTTCACATTGTAACTTCCTTCCATAATAATGAATAAAAAGCGATCAACATTCCTCTGTTACAAGGATGTTGACCGCTTTTTTCTGTTACCAATAATACTTCTTTAAACGCTCGATAAATCTGCTCAACAAGCAACAGTCGAATCATTTAGTGTGCAAACGTCCTTTTCAAGAACGAAATGCGTTCGTCAGCGAAAGAGAGAACGCGCCTCCACCAGATAAAGAAGGAGAATTTGGTTCTCATCCGAAAACTATAACCATTGTGCTAATGCAGACGGTATCCTATAAACGCGATCATCAGGCAGTTATCTTTCAAAAAAGAAGCTGCATCCGCCTCATGCTATACAGTCGAAATTCACGCTGCCAAATATGTATTTACGATTGAGGTGCTGAAATGGAAATTATCCATTTAGTCTATTTTGCTGAAGTGGCTCAAACGGGCAGCTTTACCAAAGCTGCCGAAAATTTATATGTATCGCAATCCACGATCAGCAAGTTAATAAAAAACTTGGAAAACGAATTGGGGATTTCCTTATTCGAACGCACTTCTAAAGGAGTCATCTTGACAGAAGCCGGTCAGTTGTTGATTAAAAAGGCTAGAGATGCCTTAACGATCATTGACAACATTCGTGAAGAAATGGCCGATTTAGCGGGAATTCCAAGCGGTGTAATAAAAATAGGCATACCGCCTATGGTCAGCGCACTTTTCCCTCGCATCATTGGCGGGTTCAACGTTCAATATCCTAAAATCAAAATAGACTTGATTGAAATCGGCTCGCGCAGAGTAGAACGAGGCTTGATCGAAAGCAGCATCGATATCGGCGTGATCGTCTTGCCCAGCTTGAACAAGGCAGAATTGGAACATGTCCCTTTGTTGAACGACCCGTTGCGGCTGGTCTGTCATATCGACCATCGCTTGGCAAAAGAAGAAATCGTCGACTTTAAGGATTTGCAACAAGAGTCGTTTGTCCTTTACGGCGAAGGCTTCACACTACGTGATCACATCCTGGAAAAATGCGAGGAGCACGGATTTATTCCCCATGTCGTTTGCGAAACGATGCAATGGGATTTCATGGTGGAAATCGTCGCATCGCATTTAGCCGTCGCTTTCGTTCCATCAGAAATTTGCAAAAAACTGGATCCGACCAAAGTGAAGTGCCTTCCCTTGGCTACTGAAATCAAACCGTGGCATTTGGCTCTGGCCTGGAAAGCAAACGGCTATCTGTCGAGAATGACGCGCTTATGGATGAAGTTCACCTTGGATCACTTTGATGTTTTAAAGAATAATCTATAATACAAGCATCTATGCATCACCTATAGCTTAAAGCAAAGATATATCGGACTTTGGCTTTTTCTTTTACGCCTACGAGGTCATATCTTTCATACATAGGCCCATGTACAAGGGGTGTTGTACTTAACCCGACCGCTCATTGTACACTAAACTCATGAAACAGGGTACAAATACCCGAATATGTGGATTGATAGGGAGGCCTACTATGAGCGATATGGAAAAAACAGCTACAGATGGCAACCAAGATATTTGGATTCTAGGCATAGGAAGTGTGGTTTCACTGCTGCTTCTCGCTATCGTTTTGCACACTTGCCACCGGCTGTTCTCTTGATCAGAAATCGCAGCCTTCCAGATTCAGACTTTCGATAACACCCAAACAGATGGGCGCAGGCACGCAGCACCTCCAGACGCCACATGCCGCCTGACGCCAAAATCGAATTTTCCTAGAGCCAAACGCACTATGGATGATGGCATAGGCTGCCTTCTCCTGCAAGGCAAACTCTTTTTATCTCAGTAAAATAAAAAGCGGTCGGCATCCTTTTTTTAAGGATATCGGCCGCTTTTTCTGTCCCTTTGCCTAGCTTTTCAACCATTGATTTCCCGGTCGTCTCCGCAGCAAGGCGAGCAGAAGCTTTTGTCGCCTTCTCTACTCTTCATATTCCCTTCGGATGCGATCCCAGACGTCGGTCTCCCGCGCGCTCGCCTCTTCGAAACCGAGGAACGCATACGAGCGCTGCGCATCCTGTTTCGCCTGGATCGTTCCTTTGCCGCCGATCGCCTCGCAATATCCGTTGCCGTACGCCATCTGCGCGGTTCCGCCTACGACAGCGCCGCTCTCCCGGCCGAAGAAATATTCCGTCCGGATGTTCCTCGTCACCACCAAAGACGCATCCTCAAACGCATTCAACAGGAGTTTATGCGCGACGAGATCACCGTCCACGATGACGATCTTTCCCCAGTGGTTGCTGAAATGTTCGCATTCCACATTCCCGATGACGATGAAGGAGCCGCCTTCAGCGCAGGAAAGCGGATTGCTCAGATCGACCCAGGGGGCTTTGACATCGCCGAGGACCAGACAGTTCCATCCTTCCGGACGAATCGGTTCGTTACTGACCATGTCTCCTACATAGACCTGAAAAAGTACGAGGTCTTCTTTCCTCTCTTTTTCATACGCATCTGCAAAGACCACATCCCAGTCGATTCGCACATAGGCCTTACGATACCGGTCCGACGTGACGCACTGCCTCATAAGACTCTTGAACTGGCTCTGGTTAACTTGAATGAATTTTCCTTTTTCCAGCGCATTAAGATCGATTCCTTGCATCACGATTGCCTCCCTGCCTGGCCTGTTTCACAGTAAGCCTTTCCCCCTTGTCTTATATCCGTATATCGATGCCGGTGGCATCGATGCCTCTTTGCTTTCTTTCATTGCTTCCGTTCACCAGGACCGTCCCCTGTTTATTGAGATTCTGCTCCGCCACCAGCGCTTCTTCCTTGGATTTTTTATCAGATTTTTTCTCAGATTTCGCGCTTTCGCTCTTTTCCGTACTGTCTTCGGAAATCAACAGCGCCGAAGTCTGCATGTTGCGGTTTGTCGATGTGGCCAATTGTTCTTTTTCCTGTGGACTGAGAGAATCCTGATTTTGGTTTCTGCTTGGAAAACCGTATGTGCTAAAACGTTGCGCCGCCTGTTGGCTGATCGAAGATATCGACATAATTGCCCCCTCCTCTTTCGTTCGTATGCTGCATCCCGATCGGTTTCTCCGGGTAAAAACGTCAGCGACGAAACACCTTGTCGCGAATGGCCTGTGCCTGTTGTTCGGTCAAGCCCATGCTTTCGAGGTCGCGGAGAAGCTTCGCTGCGTCATCCTCTCCAAGCGGGCCGGGTTTGTTCTTTTTCAGATAATCGCTCACTTGATCGGCTTGCGCCTGCGTGATCACTTTCGAGTCGACCATCTCCCCGAGCGTACTCTTCACTTTCTCATCTATCGAAGCGGGCAAGCCGGGTGGCTTAGGCGGGCGAAGCGCCTCGATGATCGCCTTCGCCTGCTTATCGGTCAGGCCGAGGTTCATCATATCGTCGACCATCTTGCGCGGGTCGATTTTTCTGGGATCAGAAGCGTTTTCCTTGAGATAATCCCGTGCCGTATCGGATTGTTTTTGGTTTATCGTCCCCGAAGCCACCAGGTCATGTAAAACGTCTTTCACCAGCTGCGCCATATCTGGCGGCGGCAACGTCCCAGGCGCCGGAAAAGCCGACGCGCTCCCCATGCCGACAACGCTGAATGATAAAAACAGCGCGAAGGCGATCCAGATTTTTTTCATCTTCTTTCCTCCTGTCATTTGGCGTTTTTTTAAAACATAGGCTACCTTTTACTCTGCTGCAGGAAAGCTTGTACCATATTTTCATTTACAGTACATCGGGTACAGGTTTTATATTATCATACTATATCCTCTTTCGAATAAAAGTCAAGCGGCATTTATACAGACTTTCAGTCCTCACTCGGTCTTCACCTTTTGCATCGCCGTACTTCCGTTTTTCTTCCAAAGAAAGTCCTTTCTCCTTAGACAAAAACAAAAGAGTTCCCGCGTAATCAGACGCAGGAACTCTTTTGTTTTTTCATTTTATTAATCTGGACTAGCGAACTGCGATTCGGGACTCGTCCTAACCAGTCCGAAAAAGTCGCTGCCATTGGTCTCTTTAAGAAGGGATTATTCTTTCTTAAAGAGACCAATGGTGACCGTATATAAACAAAGATATTGACCTTTTTTCGCCGTTTGAGTAGCTAAAGAAGCTATTTCCCTCCGTATCGTAATAAGCGGCGAAACTTTTTAATCGCATATTTTTATTGAGGAAGTACGAAGTGTTTTTTATAAACAAGTCGTTTTTTTCAATAACGCAAGCCTGACCTAAAATGCCCTGATAATTACTCACACTTCAATGCATAACACGTTTGCTGGCATTGCTCCCATTAGACTTCCTTGGCTTATCCAACAGTTATATTGATTATAGTTGGATAAGCCAAGTATAATTAGAAAGAGTGGTAATTTTCATGATTAATCTCCCTCAAACGCAATTACTGGGGAGAAAGTTTGCGGATTTTGGTCCGCAAATTAGTAGTTCTGGAACGTGGTGATGCTTCGTGTTGTGGAATAACGCTGAGCCAGAGTTATTCCATCGTTGCGATTGTTAGAGTAGGGACTATTTGGCTAAACCTGTTGACGGAGATGATCGGCGTTGATAAAAGCACTGTTAGTAAGTCAGTCGATAATCTTGTGCACAATGGAATTTTGATACGTTAGGCTGATCCAGAAGATCGGAGATCTTTTATCCTGCAAGGGGCAATCTATATAAAATTGTTAGGACCACCCGTAAAACGAGTGGCCTACACAACGGATAGCGGAAATCGAGTGGTTTATTTCACTATTCCCTCGGTGTCTAAACATGCAATTTTCTCTCGACGCTCTGTTCCGTACTTTAAGGGTTTATTACTAAAATGAGTTTATTATATGTTAAATCACCGAAAGAGGAAGGGCGTATGTTGTTATGGATCAAAGATTAGAGACAGTCTGGGTTGATTTTAAAAGTCAATTGTTGAGTTACATTCAAACTAAAGTAAGTGATAGATACGCTGCGGAAGATATACTTCAGGAAGTCTTTATCAAGGTATACGGCAATATTGATCATTTGGCTAGTTTATCCAATCTTAAAGCATGGCTTTATAAAATTACTTATAACGCAATCATCGATTATTATCGGGGAAGAAATGCCGAACTTGTCCAGATAAATGATATAAAAGAGACGATCACTGAAGAGAACGAATCAGTGAATATGAACGAGGAAATTACCGCTTGTCTAAAAGCGCTTCTGTCTGGATTGCCTGATAGGTATAGAAAGCCTTTGGAGTTATATATTTTACAAAATTTGAAGCACAAGGAGATAGCGGAGAAGCTCGGAATATCCATTTCCGGTTCGAAAACCAGAGTACAAAGAGCCAGGAATAAATTGAAGGAATTACTCTCAGCCTGCTGCAGACTTGAGTTCGACAGACATGGTAATATCGTTGAATACCATAAAAAGAAAAACTGCAAGTGCTCAGACACTTGTCAGTGAAGTGAGTAATCTACAACGAAATGTTGTAGATTTTTTTTGCGACCAAATCGCCTTCCCGTTCGTCTTAATTAGTAGAAGTCAAAATACTTCAGGAGGTTTTAATGAAAAGAACTGGCTTTATGGTTAGTATGAGGCTACTGTTAAACGGACAGCAAGCCCCCCAAAAAAGAGTATTTTGATTTCACATAAAAACTTATGGAGGGTATGAAAATGAAAACACTAAAAATTGAATGGAGACACCTTGATGTGTCAGGGGAAACCTGCAATCGTTGTTATGATACGGGTGAGAATCTTAATCAGGAAGTAAAAAGATTGAACAGAGCATTACAGCAACAAGGGATTCAAGTCGAATGGTTCGAGACCAAACTTAATGATACTCAAGTTCCTCAATCAAATACGCTCTTCTTTAATGGAGTTCCCATCGAAGATATCCTAAATATCAAAGTGTCAAAAAACTACTGTGGTTCCTGTACTGATTTGCTGGGAACCGATACCTATTGTCGAACTATAATGTTTGAAGGCGAGGAGTATGAAGATATTCCGGCAAAAGCTATCCGTCAGGCGGCACACAAGACATTAGGTTTAGTGGATGAGCAAAAGACGCCTGTATGTTCTCCTGGCTGCGGCTGCCAATAACGGAACACTCACCCCATACGAGACTCTGATAAGAGTCTTATAGCACCTACGCAAAGAAGGGTTATTTCACAAGGGCCAGCCGAGACAACGAGTTTTCGGTGTCTCGGCTGCCAATGGAAGAAAACTTGAGAAAGGCTGCAAAGCAAAGCATACGCGAATCATTTTAGCAATAACACCTAACAAAGGAGGCTCGATATGAATTATATCTTTGATTATTTGGGGAATCTAATCGTCTACCATTGGATGGTCCCAGGGTCAGGCTTGCATTGTTTAATAAATTGACTTAAAAACAACGTCCCCGTTCCCCACCATCCCCGCGTCGCGTTTTTTTCAAAACGTTTCGGCGCGAGGACGAGCAGACAGGGAGCCACAGACAAGGAGGATGGAACGTGTGACAGGACGTCACACGCCGCAGGCTGGCGACGAAACCGGATGTTTCTAGTGTCAAACGCGCCATGGATGGCATAGCGTTTGACCATGGACGCCTTCTTCTGCGGGCATTCCATCCACCGCTGCGCCCCCATCCGCTTGCGACGGCGCTGGATGCGCCTAGTGTCGAGCGCGCCATGGATGGCAACAGCAATCGACGAAAAAATTGCGACGGCGAAAAGTGCACAACTGAGCAACTGCTACATCACACTCAAATTTGATTTGCCAAAGCTGACCATGTTCAAAATACTACTTTCATTCTGGCAATAAAAAAACGAGCAACATCTCACGAAATGTTGCTCGCTTTTTTGTTACCAGTGATACTTTTCTCCCCGACTAATCTTAAACGCCCGATAAATCTGCTCCACCAGCAGTAACCGGATCATTTGGTGCGTAAACGTCATCTTCGAAAATGAAATGCGTTCGTCGGCGGCTTTGACGAGATCGGGCGAAAGTCCGAACGCGCCGCCGATCACGAAGGTGAGGTCGCTTTGACCACTCACGGCCAAGCGGTCGAAGTTGGCCGACAGTTCTTCGGACGAAATCAGCTTACCGGCGACGTCGAGCACGATCAGGCGCGTGCCGTCCTTGACCTGTTTCAAGACGCGCTCGCCTTCTTTCGTCAGCGCCTGCACTTTTTCCGCCGCCGACGGATTGTCCGGCATCCGTTCTTCGTCGAGTTCGACGATGCTCAGCTTGCAAAACGGCGTCAAGCGCTTCACGAATTCGGCGATCCCTGCGCTCAAATACTTTTCCTTAATCTTGCCGACGGCAAGGATGGTAATTCTCATCGTTGTTCCCCTTACTAAAAATTGATTTCTTAACCTGATAGAGTGTTCAACACGAAGTTTCGAAGATAAAAAGAAAGGCCTGAAACATGTTTCCAGCAAATTAAGGGCGAAGGAGAAGCAAGTGTGGCTAGGCGACGCGGGAGTTCGAACCACAGGCGTACGCGATGGTACGTTGAGGATTCGAACTTCCGCGGCAACAACGCCAGACGCCGCTTATCCTTCGCCCGCCTTCATTATTGTTGGGGCATTTCTTCAAGCTGCACACTCGTCGTCATCTGTTTGTTCTTGCGCTGGATCACAACATCGACTTTGCCGCCGACCGTTTGCGCATCGACCGCGGAGCGCAGATCGGCGACGCTGTTGACGTCGGCTCCGCCGATCTTGAGGATGATGTCGCCTTCACGGATGCCTGCGCGTCCGGCCGGGCCGTTTTGTTGTACGCGAGCGACATAGACGCCCTGTTCGAGATCGAGGCGGTAACCGTAGTTTGCTGCGCTGGCCTTATCAAGAATGCCGATTCCGATGTAAGCGCGCACGACGCGGCCTTTTTCAATCAGCGATTCGAGAATCGGACGCGCGCTGTTGATCGGAATCGCAAGGCCAATGCCTTCGACGCCCTCGGCTGAGATCTTCGCACTGTTGATGCCGATCAGCACTCCATCGGCGTTGACCAGTGCGCCGCCGGAATTGCCGGGATTAATCGCCGCATCAGTCTGGATCAGTTTGAACTTGCGCTCGCCGATCTCGATCGAGCGGTTCAACGCGCTAATGACGCCGACCGTTACGCTACCTTTGAATTCAAGACCAAGCGGATTGCCGATCGCCATCGCAGGTTCGCCGACCATCAGGCTGTCCGAATCGCCAAGCACAGCAACCGGAAGATTGCTTTCGTCAACTTTAACGACTGCCAGATCGGTCACCGGATCGGTTCCGACGACGCGTCCGGTAACGACGCGACCGTCCGAGAGCGATACCGACAGTTCCTGCGCACCTTCAACGACATGGTTGTTCGTCGCGATGTAGCCCTTGGCGTCGAAGATGACGCCCGAGCCGACGCCTTTATCGACCAGTACCTTGCGGTTGAAATAGTCGCGCGCATAGGCTTTGTTCGTGATGCCGACGACTGCCGGGCCGACCGCCTGCGCCGCACGCACGAGCGGCGTGTTGCGCGCTTCCGACAGCTGCGCAGTCGCCTTGCCCTGCGACAAGGTGATCTTGTCGCCCGCCGGACGCGTTTTATCTTTGCCAAGCATAGATCCGCCGTAACCCAGGACGAGTCCGCCGCCGATGCAGGCCCCTAAGACCGCCACAAGAAAATACGGCGCCCATTTTCGATATCCCTCTCTCATTTTCATTCCTCCCTGCTGTCCTGTCTCTTCTTTTATAATGCGATGCTGACCCGCTGATCGGGTTGCGTCATATGAAGCTTGATTTGATTTTCCAGGCAAAAGCCCTGCTCGCTCACGATGTTGGCCACGGTCCGTTCGGCCAGTTCCTGACAGTTGTTTTCCTGACTAAGATGCGCCAGCAAGACCTGCAGCTTGTCCTTTTTCGCCATACGGGCGATCGCCCAACCGGCGTCGACGTTCGAAAGATGGCCGCGGTTGCTCAGGATGCGGCGTTTCAAATGCCACGGATAACTTCCCTGTTGCAGCATTTCGACATCGTGGTTGGATTCGAGTACTAAAATATCGCTGTAGTCGAGCGCTTCGCGCACGCCGTCGGTAACAAAACCAAGGTCGGTCGCAACCGTGCATTTGAGTTCTTTGGTATAAAACGAATAGCCGACCGGTGCGGCGGCGTCATGCGAAATCGCAAAGGGGCGCACATTGACTGCGCCGATGCCGACGTTCTCGCTCAGTATGCGGCAGCATTCGTCAGGAATGGCCGCACGGCAGAACATATTCTGCCAGGTAGCCGCCGTCGCATAAACCGGCAAGCGGTATTTCTTCGTCAATGTCGCCAGACCGTTGACATGGTCGCGATGCTCATGCGTAAGAAACACGCCGTCGAGTTCTTCCGGCTGCAAGCCGATCTCGGCCAGGCCATTTTTTATGCGCCGCGTGCTGATCCCCGCGTCGACCAGCAAACGGGTGTGTGCAAAATCCAATACGATGCAGTTTCCAGTACTGCCACTGGCTAAGACGTGTACTTGCATACTTTTCTCCTTTTCCGTGAGGCACAAGGCCCTGCCTGTATTATAGTAGAAAACGGCGCGCTCGCCAAGCCGCCAGTTAGGATTCCCTTCTATGCTGCGACCTTCTTTTTTTGCGTTGCAGCTGCATTGAAGCCGTTGCGAGCAGCAAAAACATGAATCCTCGCCTCTTTATCGTTGCAGCACCCCTCTGAAACGCCCGCTCACTCTTTTGCGTGGCTTTTGGACGTTTGTCTTTTAAAAACTTTTTCTGTTTAACAGTTTGCAAAGATTTTCCAGTCAAAAATCGACACGTTTCCCGAAATTACTTCCCTTTATCGCCTAATTCCTGTATAATTGTTTTATAGCATTTGTCGAATAGTCGTTCGGGAGGAATTTCAGACTGTTTGCAAAGAGAGGATTTAGGTATGGATTTGCAAGACCTGTCGCGGGAAGAATTATTATATGAACTGAATTCTTTGCACCGACGCATCGCCGAACTGGAAACGGTCCAGCCGCCGGAATACCAGCCGCAGTGCCTGATGCCAGGCCTGCGCCACAACCAATTATTCCATGCCCAAGCCGCCTTGCCGATGTCCGACGGCTATTTTGCCACGATTTTCAACAGCATTCCGATCGCCATTACTTTGACGTCTTTTCCCGATCCGTATTTCATATCGGTCAACAACAGCTTCACCAATATGTTCGGCTATTCGCGCGACGACGTCATGGGCAGGACTTCGCATGACATTCGTTTCTGGGAACGGCAGGAGTATCGGGAAGCTTTTTTCCGTCAATTGGCGCTGCATCGTCAGCTGCACAATATCGAGGTCAATTTTCGTACGCGCAACGGCATCATTAAGACCGGTCTGATTTCTGCCGAACTGATCGAAATGAATGGTCAGACTTATATGGTCTCGGGCATTGTCGACATCACGGATCGCAAGCAGGCCGAAGAATCGCTGCAGCAAAGCCGCGCCAATCTGCGCCGCCGCAACCAGGAGTTCGAGGCGCTCTCTGAACTGCATCAGCAGGTCGTCAACTTCATGCCCGATCTCGTCTTTCGTCTCGATGCGGCCGGCAGCGTCCTTTATTATCATTGCCCGACCGCCCGTCTGCAGGGTCTCGCACCGGCGATCGTCGTCGGACAGAACATCGCCAATCTGCTGCCGGAGCAGACCACCCGCCTGCTGATGGGCAGTCTCTTAACCGCACTGGCGACGGAAAAGCCGCAGGAACTCGAGTATGACATGACGCGCGGTGATCAGGATTATCACTTTGAGGCGCGCGTCGTACCGACGGCGGAAAACGAAGTGCTGATCGTCATCCGCGACGTTAGCGACACCGTCAAACTGAAACACGAGTTGGCCCGTCTGGCGCAGCTGAATCTGGTCGGCGAACTGGCGGCCAGCATCGGGCATGAGGTGCGCAATCCGATGACGACGGTACGCGGTTTTTTGCAGCTTTTAAGCAGCAAGGATGAGTGCCAGCCCTACCGCGACTATTTCGATCTGATGGTCGATGAACTGGATCGCGCCAATACGATCATCAGCGAATTCCTTTCGCTTGCGCGCGGCAAGAGCGCTCCGCTTGAAGAGCAGAACCTGAATCAGATCGTCACGGTTTTGACGCCGCTGATTCAGTCGGACGCGATCATGCAAAACAAGTTCCTGGAATTGGATCTTGATCCCGAGCTGCCTGACATGGTCATGCACAGCCAGGAGATCCGTCAGCTGATTTTGAATCTGGCGCGCAACGGCCTGGAAGCGATGACGCCGCAGGGCACGTTGACGCTTGGTACAAAACTGGAGGGCGAAGAGATCGTCCTATCGATCCGCGACCAGGGCTGCGGCATTCCCTCTTCGATGATCGAAAAACTGGGCACGCCATTCTTCACGACCAAGGACAAAGGAACAGGCCTCGGCCTCGCGGTCTGTTACAACATCGCCGCAAAGCACAAGGCCCGGTTAAAAATCGATACGAGTCCCAAGGGAACCACTTTTTATATCCGTTTCAATTCAGCGGCGGTAAAGCGTTAAGCACTGCCGCTCTTATTTTATCCGGCAACGCCGCCAGCAAAAGCTCGATGATTTCGTCGAGCCGCTGGCGCGTTTTTGCTTCAAAGCGCAGCGTGAAGAGCGGCTCGGTGACCGACGCGCGGATCATGCCCCAGCCGTCGGCAAAATCGATGCGCACGCCGTCGATCCGGTTCGGTTGGTACGCGGCGAGCGCCAGCGCAATTTGTTCGAGCACTTCTTCTTTATCCGGTTTAACGTATTTCACCCGAATGTCCGGCGTCAAGAGATAGTTCGGAATCGCATCGACCAATTCGGCCAGAGAGCCGTGCTCGGCTACGAACTGGCAGATCTGGAGTCCGGCATACATACCGTCGTCATAATTGAGTTCGCGAAAGAAGAAATGTCCGCTGATCTCTCCGGCGAACAGCGCGCGCTCGCGCAGGAAGGCCGCCTTGCTGAACGTATGCCCCGCCCGCGCCATCACCGCCTTGCCGCCCGCTTTGACGATTTCCTCGGCGGCGACCATCGAACATTTCGCATCATAAATGATCGTGCCGGGTTCGTGTTCCAAAAAGGCGCGCGCCAAGAGCACGATGATGTCGTCATTGTCGATCGGGCGTCCGTTTTCATCGACAAAGCCGACGCGGTCGCCGTCGCCGTCGAACGCGACGCCGAGCTGCGCACCGCTTTGCCGCACTGCACGTCCCAGATCGGCCAGATTCTCGGCCAGCGCCGGATTGGGCGGACGATTGGGAAAATGTCCGTCCGGCTCACAATACAGTTCGACCACTTCATAACCCGCCGCGCGAAAAAGTTTCGGCGCGATCAGCGCCGTTGCGCCGTTTCCGGCATCGACGACGACCTTCATCCCTTTGCCGTCAGCCGCCAGTGCGGACGTATCACGCAGATAGTCTTCGATCAGCGCCAGTTCCGTTAGTGTCCCCGTTCCATCGACGCGCGCATTTTCTTCGACCAGGCGGCCGATCTCGGCCACGTCTTCTTCGCTAACAGGCATATTGCCAAAGACCATTTTAAAACCATTATATTTTCCCGGATTGTGCGATGCGGTGACCATCACGCCGCCGTCCGCGCCGGTCTTTCTCAGCGCATAGTAGAAAACCGGCGTCGCGAGTATCCCGACATCCGTCACCTGGCAGCCCGATTCGAGCAGTGCCTTGATCAGTTCCGCCTTCAGCCAGGGAGTGGATAAACGGATATCGCCGCCCACTACCACTTTACGTCCGGCCAGTTTCACGCCGATCGCCCGTCCAATCCGGTACGCCAGCTCTGCCGTCAGTTCTTCTCCGGCCACGCCGCGAATATCACACGCCTTAAATACGCCCTTCATTGCATCCCCGCCTCTGTTTTTTTGCTTTGCTTATTGTAGCACGCAGTGGACAAAGAGAGCAAATTCGTCGCAGCTTTTTTCGCAAAAACGAACCTCGCAAAATAGATTTTTCTGCTTCATTTGTTTTTTCTTATTTAGGTTGATTTAACTGAGTCTGAAACCACTTTCGCAAAAAGAGCTGATTTTATTCATGCACTGCATTACTATCCAATTTAGTTTACCAAAGCGACTTTCGCATCCATACGAATAAAAGAGAAGTTCTCCTAATCGATGAAATCCAATTAGGAGAACTTCTCTTTTTTATGCTCTTCTTTTCAATAAGAGGCAGTGCTCCGCCTATACCGAATAAATCGATTTTGTACTGGAAGAGCTGAGCCAGTCCGGCGTGTACGAATTGTTTTCATAGGCCGTCATCGCCATTTTAAATAATTGTTCCGTCATCGCGGCGGACAATTGCGTGCTTGAGGAATCGCTCGAATTGAGCGCCGTCTGCATCGCACTGAGGTCGTCATCGCTCACCGTTCCGGCTTTCAGCTTTTTCAAGAATTCTTCCAGACTCAACGTACTGCTGGTGCTCGTCGTTGAAGAACTGGTCGAGTCCGTGCTTTCGGAACTGCCGGCATTCAGTACCGTTTGCAAACTGGTCAGATCGGCCGCCGTCGCCGTACCGTTTTTCACCTTATCTAAGAAGCTGATGATGCTGTCGGTCGTATCATCACTGTCCTTGTTGCCGGGCGGCGGTCCCGGAGGCGGCCCCTGCGGCGGCATGCCGGCCGCTCCTGCTGTTCCGTTTTGCGTGTTCAGCATAGTTTGCAGCGCGCTGAGATCCTCGTCAGTAACCGTGCCTTCTTTTAGCTTCTTTAAGAACTCTTCCAAACTCAGTACATCACTATTCGTTGTCGAAGAACTTGCCTCGTTTGCACTGTCGGAGTCGCTGGCGTTAAGCACAGTCTGTAGGCTGGTCAGGTCATCAGCGGTCACTGTGCCGTTTTTCACCTTGTCAAGAAAGCTGATGATGCTGCTTTGCGTACTGCTGTCCTTCATTCCGCCGGGCGGCGGCCCAGGCGGCGGTCCGGGCGGAGGCGTCATCGCCGCACCGGCAAGACTTTGCATCGAATTTAGTTGTGTCTGCATTGTACTAAGGTCTTCGTCGGTCACCGTGCCGTCTTTTACTTTTTTGAAAAAGTCTTCTATGCTTAGGCTACTGCTCGTACCGGATGTGGTATCGCTGGTTGTTGTCGTGCTGCTGCCATTTAATACGCTTTGCAGATTGCTGATGTCGTCGCTTGTCGCGGTGCCGTTCTTGACTTTTTCCAAAAAGCTCATAATGCTTTGCGTCGTATCATCGTTGCTGCTTGATGCTGGCGGCGCGATGAATCCTTGGTTCATCATGCCGCTAAATACGGCTTGCGCTTCTTCGCTGCTCAGACCATGCTGCTGTTTTCTCGTACTTGTCTGATCGGTTTGCTGCGTCACGCTGCTGTCGCTCGCGTCCTGCGTCTTGTTTTGCTGATACAGATACCAATTGTTGCTTAAGGATGAAATTCGCACGCTATATCCCTCCTGCTTTCTAGAGTTTATCTGCCTCTCGTTTTATCTTTCGGCAGCAAATCTTAAAGCAGCCTTAAAAAAAAGCAAGGCAGACAAATTTTTTCAAATTATTTGTCTGCCTCATTTTCACTTTTTCTCATTGCAACGTATCGCCGCTTCAAGCGGCAGCCAAAGCGTAAAGGTCGCACCGTTTCCCACCACGCTGCTCACATCGATACCTCCGCCATGGCTTTCGCTGATGCATTTGGCAATCGCCAGGCCCAGCCCCGCGCTGCCGCCGTTGCTGCGCGCCTTATCGACCTGGTAGAAGCGGTCAAAGATCTTTTCCAGATACGCCGCCTCAATCCCTTCGCCGGAATCAGCCACCGTTATCACCGCGCGTTTGCCGCTTCGCGTGAGCGAAACGTCGACCCGTCCGCCGCTTGACGTATGGCGCAGCGCGTTATCGAGCAGGATGGTGATCGCCTGTCTGATCTGCATTTCATCGCCATAGCCGACAATCGCTTCCTCCGCCTCAGCGCTAAGCGTCACGCCTTTAGCAAGCGCCATTGCCTGAAACGACGCGACCACTTGTATGACCAGGCCATGCAGCGCAAAACGCTGTTTTATAAGCTGCTGCTGCTGCGCATCCGAGCGCGCCAAAAAAAGCAACGAGTCCACCATTTTTGCCATGCTGACGCATTCTGTCTGGATATTCTCCAGCCATTTGTCCTGCTCGGCCACCGTAACGCACGGCTTTTGCCGCACAATCTCGAGATTGGTCTGAATGATGGCGAGCGGCGTGCGCAGTTCATGCGAAACATCGGAAAGAAAATCCTTTTGCTGTTGCCAGGCGTTCTTGATTGGCAGCATCGCCCGGTTGGCAAGAAAAAAACTGGCGCCGAACGACAAGAGCGCGCAGATGACGCCGACGACCAAAAGCGCCGTCATCACCGTCCGCTGCATGTGCTTGGCCTGTGACAGGTCGTGAAAGAGCAGGATTCCCGCTTCGCCGTCCTTGGGCGGCTCTTTCTGATAGAAGTAATCACCGTCACCCCATGCCAACATGCCTTTGTTTTCTTTCGCATTAAAAACATTTTCCACAAGCGCCGCCAATTGCGCTTGCGAAAACGGCTGGCCGTTCGACTGGAAGAGGATTTCTCCTGCAGTGCTTACCTTCACGAAGAAAATCCTTGAATTCGGCGGCGGCGGAGGCGCAAAAAAACGTCCTTTGGGCGGCGGCCCTTCGCCGCCCGGCAGGAAAACGGGCGGCAGCGGCACTTCTTGCAGCCGCCCCGCCCGTATGTCGGCGATGATCCTCTCACCGATATGTTCTTCACGCGCATTCGCATCAACTTGAGATAACCCGTACGCGCCGCCGATCAAAAGCGCGAATAAAAGCAGCATCAGCGACGCGTTGACCAACGTAAGCTTAAGACGCAGTTTATGGAACATGGCAATCCTCCTGCAAACAATAACCGATGCCGCGCACCGTACGGATATTGGAAACATTCAATTTCTTGCGTAAAAAATGGATGTAGACATCGATGCTGGCAAAATCGCAATCCGAATTATAACCCCAGATCTTGGCCATAATACATTCGCGCGTCACGACTTGCCCTGCATTGATCATCAAGAGTTCCAAGAGCAGCATTTCTTTGGTCGTCAATTGAAACGTATCCCGCCCCTTTACCACTTGGCTGCGCAATGGCTCGAGCGTCAACGAGCCGACCGTGATCGCGTCATTCACCAGCCCCTTATGGCTCCGGCGGGTCAAATTCTTCAGCCGCGCGATCAACTCTGCGGCAAAAAACGGCTTGATCAGATAATCATCCGCGCCCGCATGCAGGCCTTCCACCCTTTGCTCCGGCGCATCCAGCGCAGTCAGAAGCAAAATCGGCGTATCGACGCCCCGCTCGCGAATCTCTTTCAACAAAGAAAGACCGTCCAGTTTCGGCAGCATCCGGTCAAGAACGATGACGTCATACACTCCCATCGCCGCCATTTCGCTTCCCGCCTCGCCATCCGCCGCGCTATCGACGACATAGCCGGTTTCTTTCAGCAGGTGTGACAGTGCATCGAGAAGTTTGCAATCATCCTCAACCAACAAAACTTTCATGGGGCACCTTCTTTTATACATCCATGTATAATTTGCTCATCCATAACGTTTTTCTTTTTTTCTTCAACGCCTTTGCCAACTCAGCCGCTGACGATCTTCACGCCGCCGCTTGTCCCGATCCGCGTTGCACCGGCGGCAATCATTCTTTCGGCATCTTCTTTGCTGCGCACGCCGCCGGATGCTTTGATCCCGATCCGGTCGCCGACGATCGATTTGAATAAGGCCACATCTTCTACCGTCGCACCGCCCGGCCCGAAGCCGGTCGACGTCTTGATGAAATGCGCGCCGCTTGCTAGAACCGTTTCACAGACCCGTCTTTTTTCGCTCTTGTTCAAAAGCCCGGTCTCGACGATCACCTTAACGGTCCTGCCGTCTGCGGCTGTAACGACCGCCTCGATATCGGCCTGCACCGCTTCCCAGAGGCCCAGTTTCGCAGCACCGAGATTGATCACCATATCGATTTCATCGGCTTTTTGCAAAACGGCCTGTTCGGTTTCGAAAGCCTTGACGCTGCTCAAGTTCGCGCCGAGCGGAAAGCCGATGACCGTCGCCACCTTAACGTTGCTGCCTTTTAATAAATGCGCCGCCAGATCGACAAAACAAGGGTTGACGCATACAGCGGCAAACTGATGCTCTTTCGCCTCGCTGCACAATATGCGCACATCCTCACTCGTCGCATCCGGTTTCAATACCGTATGATCGATATAAGCCGCCAAATCCATAACAACATCCTCCTCACCATCATAACGAACGCTTCCGACGACTTCGTTCCAGTCTAGAAAGAAATTCGCCGTTGAAAAAAAAATTCCTGTTCACAAATTTCCGCCTCAGTCGGAAATTTGTCAGAAACACGTAAGAAAAACGCGCCTTTCTTTGTAATAAATTCTTGATAAGATTACATTATTATGAATCGCAGAAAAAGGAGCCTAGCACCGCATGAACTTTGCAAGACTTTTCGTCGCAGCCTTATTAGCCTTGTACTTATTCGTCCCTCTCTCCAGCGTCAGCGCAAACCAACCGTCCGAGAAACGAAGCCGCGTTGAGATAAGCGCCTTCGGCGTCAAAGGCGACGGCAAAAACAATGACACGAGCGCTTTCCAGACGGCACTTGGAAAATTAAAAAGCAACCAGTATCTTCATCTCCCTAGCGGCACCTATCTGATCGATACGCTGACGCTGCCGAGCGGCGTGATGCTTGTCGGCGAGAAAGACACGATCATCAAGGGCCGAAGCAGCGGCGCAGAGCTTCTTCAGATCGCCTCTGATCATGTCACGCTTTCCAATCTGGTTCTCGACGGCAACCAGAAGCGCAAAACCGCACTGATCCTAAACAATGCGCATTCCGTTCTGCTGCAAAATTGTGAGATCCGCAATTTCGCAGGCGATGCCAAAGCGACCGCGCGTGCGCTGATCGTCAAGGGCGGCGGCGACATCGCACTTAGCAACAGCTATTTTCATGGCATCCGCAGTGAATCCGTCGGCAATGTACGCGCGATATCCGCCTGGAACGTCGAATCGCTGAGCATCATCGGCTGCACGTTCAAAGACGTCGGCAGTCTCGACTCCGGCGACTGCGTCCAGATCAACGGCAAGAAAGACTGGCTGTGCGATCTGACGATTAAGGATTGCACCTTTGACGCTTTCAACCGCCGCGCGATCAAGCTGCAAACCTCGGGCGGCAAGATTCTCCACAACCGCATTACCGCCAATCCGGCCACTGACGAGACGCCGAACGCACAAGCCGCCATCGCGGTTTTTGCCGACAACAACCGCATCGAGAACAATTTAATCACACTGCATAATTCACGCCTCGGCATCGATCTGAACGGCAGCCACTGTTCGGTGCGAAACAATACCATCGTCGCCGATAAGAGCGGCCGCAACAAGCAAACGTCCGGCATCCGCGTCTCCGCATTCGCCACTTACAGCAGCATCGAGCAAAATACGATCCGCAACATTCCAAACGCGCTCGACGTCAATCCGAAGGCGAGCGGCGTCAGCGTAAACGGCAATGTGCAGAAATAAAAAAAGCCCGGCGATTGCCGGGCATAATTGCAGCACAAACTAACTCGGATTCTTTCTTTGTTTCTGACACTCCGGACAAACGCCGAAGAAGTAGAATTGTTGCCCCGTTAACTGGTAGTTCGTCGAAGATGCTACATCATCGACAAATTTTCCTGCCTTGATATCGTCGATGTCATCGACGCGCCCGCAGGACATGCAGCGGACATGCGGATGATTCTCCGTAAAGGCATCGTAGCGGAAACTATCTTCCCCAATATTGAGCACCTGGACCAGACCGATTTCGCGCAGAATCTCCATTGTTTTATAGACAGTCGCCAAACTCATCGTAGGATACACCGGCTGCAAATCATTAAAGATCGTCTCAGCATTGGGATGGGCTTTCGTAGACGAAAGATAATTGTAGATCGCCAGTCGCTGCGGAGTCACTTTGAAGCCGCGTTCACGCAACATAGTCGTAACGCAAATTGCCATACATTCTCACCACCTTTCTAGAACAAACCCTATCTATTGATAATAGTTTTCCTTTAATTATACCTAATTTTAATATGCAATCCCTGTCTTGTCAATAGGAGTTACAGTTTTGTATAAATTGTTTTATTTTGTCGTTTTTTTCTAATTTACTGCGCCTGCGTTTTTTTAAAATCGATTTAAAAGTCCCGGCTCATGTAGGACTTGCGGCCATAGCTGCTAAAGCTCCATCTGTCATATAATAAATGAATGGAGCTTTTATTTTTCGCGGGAGGATCTATTTCATGCACATTAGCAACGCTTCGCCAGGCATGATCCTGGCCCAGGACATTTTTGACGAATCCGGCACGCTGCTCTTAGAAAAAGGCATCCAACTGACGACCCGTTATCTGAAACGCTTAGAACGTCTGCGCATCTCATCGCTGCGCGTCTATGATCCGATCGCCGAAAAACTAAAAGAACGTTCGGCGATTTCAGCCGAACTGCGCGGCGAGATCGAGCTTTGCTTCCAATCGCTTTACCAGCTGCAAACCAGCCGTCTGCCTAATCCGAAACTGAGCACCTCGTATCTAAAGCAACTGGAAACGTTGGTCGGCGCAGCAATCGAAGAAAGCAAACGCCAGTTGCCGGACATCTTGCACATTCAGATTCGCCAGCCAGAGGAAAACGAAATGACGCATGCGATCAACGTCTGCCTCTTGTCGTTGATTACCGGCCTTACCCTCGGTTTGTCCCGCCCGGAGCTTGAAGAACTTGGCATCGGCGCGTTGCTGCATGATATCGGCAAGGCGGTGCAGCTTTCCAATCCGCCGCACAACGACATCCCGGACCTGCACCCGCTCTACGGCCGCAATCTCCTGACGCTGCTGGCGCGCAACGTCACAGCCTGCCGCATTGCAGCCGAACATCATGAGCGCTACGACGGTTCCGGCTTTCCGCTCGGCCGCGCGCGCGAGCAACTGCATCCGCACGCACAGATTGTCGCGATCGCCAACTATTTCGACAATGCGCTGCGAGCTTCGCTCTTGAGCGGCACGCCGCGTCAGGAAGTCTTGGAGGAAATGATGTCCAAAGGAAATACGCTCTTTGATCTTCGTTTGTTGACGACCTTCCTCCATGCCGTACCGCTTTTTTCCGTCGGCAATCTCGTCCGCCTGAACACCGGCGAAACCGGCTACGTCACCGCTAATCACGCCCACTTTCCGCTGCGACCTCAGCTTCACTTGCCGAATGAAGGCGGCGGCCGCTCGATCGACCTTATGCAGACTTCCACATTGACGATTTGCGAAGTCATTGAAGAATAAAAGCAAAAGACACTGCCCAAAGGAGACGTTTCAGTCTCTTTGCGGCAGTTCTTTTCGTTTCCAGTCGCCGACGCGAAAGCGTCGCCATAGGATCAGGCTGCGCAGCAAAAAGTCCGCCGCGGTGATGTACCAGGCTGCCGTGATGTCGCAGTGAAAAATTTTCAGCGCCGCATAGACGACCGGGATGCGAACACCCCAAACGCCGAGCGCAGTAATATACATCGGCCATTTCGTATAGCCTGCGCCGCGCAGCGCACCGGCGAAGACATACGTCAGCGCGATCGTCGGCTGTTCCAGCGCGGCGATCTTGACGCACAGACTGCCCCAATAGACGACGTCCGGATCGCTGATGAATAGACGCGTCAGCGGTTCGGCAAAGAGAAAAAAGATCAGCGCCATCGCGGTCATGCTACCTAGCGCCATGCGGTTCGTCTGCCAGACGTACTGTTCGGCCCGATGCGACAAGCTTCGGCCAAGATTCTGCCCGACCAGCGTCATCGCCGCAATGGAAAAGGCGAAGCCCGGCAGAAAGGAGATCGACTCGACCTGCATCGCGATCTGATGCGCCGCAAACTGAACCGCGCCGATTTCGGCAAGCAAAAAGGTATAGACGATGCGCCCGCCCTGCATCGCCAATTGCTCCAGTCCGGCAGGCACGCTGATCGCCAGAATTTCGCGCATCACGTTCACTCTCAGCGGCCACATTTGCTTGGCGCGTAAACGGATGCTGCGCTGCCGGAAGAGGACGAGAAAAACAGCCAGCGCGCCTGCCGTCTGCGCCGCGCAGGAGCCCCAGGCCGCACCGCTCGCACCAAGCGTCGGCACGGCAATGCCGTTGATCAGAAGAAAGCTCACGCTCAGGTTCATGCTATGCGCGACAAAGCTGATCAAGAGCGTCAGTCTCGTCTTGCCGATGCCGCGCAGAATCGCATTACCGACCGAGAAGAGCAGTAGGCAGGGCGCCGAGAGAAATTGAATCCTCAGCAGTTCGCCGCCCAGCGTCGCTACCGCCTCTTCCGCGCCGACAAGGCCGAAAACGTGCGCCGAAAGTTGCCAGCCGATCAGCGTCAGGAGAAAACCGCAGCAAAGGCTGACGACAATCGCCTGACCGGTGATCAAGCGCACCCGCGGCCAATCGCCTGCGCCGCTGGCCCGCGCAACGAGCGCCGCCGCCCCCGTTCCCGCCGCAGCAAAGATCATCGTGCTGGAAAACTGAACCATCGTCGCCAAACCGACCGCGGCGAGCGAAACAGCGCCCAAGCGCCCGACCATCGCGGTGACCAAAAGATTGACGATCATGAACCATGACATCTCAAGCACCACCGGCCAGGCTAACGCCAAAATGCGGCGACGCATATATCCGTTAAAATCAGGCATGACATTCCTCCACTTTGCGCCCCTTCTTTTTTCCTGCGTCAGCGATCCGATATCCGTGTCTTATCTATGCTATAATGTTGAAGAGTAAGACTGCTGGCCTCTTTGGCCCAGTGTAAAATTAATGAAAAGCAGGTGAATTCACCCGATGATCGTACAAGATATTCCGAATTTGATCGCACAGGAGCTGCGCGTTCGTCCGGCTCAAGTCGAAGCCACGATCCGCTTGCTCGATGACGGCAACACGATTCCTTTCATCGCCCGTTACCGCAAAGAAGTAACCGGCGAACTCGACGAAGAAGCGCTACGCACTATTGTAGACCGCTTGCAATATTTGCGCAACCTAGCCAAACGCCAGGAAGACATTCTGGCCAGCATCGAAGAGCAGGGCAAGTTGACCGAGGAATTATCGGCTGCCATCAGCGCAACCACGAAACTGCAGGAGCTCGAAGACCTCTACCTGCCTTATCGACCTAAGAAAAGAACACGCGCGCAGGCGGCGCGCGAAAAAGGCCTGGAACCTCTCTCCGAGCTTTTCCTGGCGCAGGCTCCAAGCGTTAACGGCGATATACTCTCCCTTGCAGCCGAATACATCAACACCGAACTCGGCGTCGAGACGGCGGAAGACGCGCTCGCCGGCGCACGCGACATCATCGCGGAACTCGTAGCCGAACGCGCCGACATCCGCGCGCAGCTGCGCCGGATGATCTGGCAGCAGGGCGAAATCGCGACGACGCTCGCGGTCGATGAAGAATCGGGCAAGGCCTTTCTTACCTACCGCGAATACAGCGAACCGGTGCGCCGCATTCCCTCGCACCGCATCCTGGCGGTAAATCGCGGCGAAAGCAAGGACGTACTCAAAGTCCAGCTGGTCGTGCCGCAGGAACAATTGCTCCAGTTCATCCACAGCAAGGTAGTCACGGGCGCATCCCTCTTTCAGGAACAATTGACGCTGGCGATTGCCGACGGATATAAACGCCTGCTCTTCCCGGCGCTTGAACGCGAGATCCGCGGCCAACTGACAGAAAACGCCGAGAAACAGGCCATCCGGGTCTTCGGCCTGAACCTGCGCCAACTGCTTTTGCAGCAGCCCTTGGGCGGCCATACCGTACTGGGGCTCGATCCTGGTTTCCGTACCGGCTGCAAAGCGGCGGTCGTCAATGCAAACGGCACCGTTTTGGCAACCACAACGCTTTTCATTACGCTGGGCGCCGGTCAAAAGGCAAAGGGCGCGGTCGAACTGCTTGAACTTCTGCGCAAACATAACGTCACGCTTGTCGCAATCGGCAACGGCACGGCCTCTTACGAAACGGAAGAATTCCTTGCCGAACTGATCCGGGAGCACAACCTTAATCTGCACTATCTGATCACCAATGAAGCGGGCGCATCGGTCTATTCGGCTTCCAAGCTCGCAAAAGACGAACTGCCCGGTCTCGACGTCTCGCTGCGCGGCGCGGTTTCCATCGCCCGTCGCGTCCAGGATCCGCTGGCTGAGCTGGTAAAGATCGATCCGAAATCGATCGGCGTCGGTCAATACCAGCATGACGTGAATCAAAAAGAGCTGGCCGGCACACTCGACTCGGTCGTCGATTCGGCGGTCAACCATGTCGGCATCGACCTTAACACCGCCTCGGTTGAGCTGCTCAAGCACGTCTCAGGCATCAACGCGACCGTCGCGAAGAACATCGTTTCCTTCCGCGACGAGAACGGCAGCTTCGACAGTCGGAAAAAGCTTTTGAAAGTACCCCGCCTCGGTCAGGCGGCCTTTACGCAATGCGCCGGATTCCTGCGCATCGTCGCGGCAAAGAATCCGTTAGACAATACGCCCGTGCATCCGGAGTCCTATCCGCTGGCGGAAAGTATCCTGTCTGAACTCGGCTTCGCGCCGACCGCTTTGGCCGACAAGCAGCAACTGCCCGCCGTGCAGGACGCCGTCGCCAAAAGCGACGCCAAATCACTGGCCGCCGCACTGAACGCCGGCGAACCGACCGTGCGCGACATTTTGTCGGCCTTCGCAAAGCCCGGTCGCGATCCGCGCGAGGATCTGCCCGCACCTCTGACGCGCAAGAATCTTGTCACGCTGGCCGAACTCACGCCCGGCAGCGTCGTGCGCGGTACGGTGCACAACGTGATCGATTTCGGCGTATTCGTCGACATCGGCATCAAAACGAACGGCCTGATTCATCGCTCCGAGCTCAGCCATAAAATGTTCCGTCATCCGCTCGACATCGTTTCGGTCGGCGATATTCTCGACGTAATGATCCTGAGCGTCGACGAAGCGCGCGGCCGTATCGCACTCAGCCTGAAACAGGTGCCGGCGCAAAAAGCATAACTCTCAGACGCAACAAAGCCCCGCAGCAAAAAACTGCGGGGCTTCAGCGTGTAGATAATTGAAAAATAGAATACGATAACAGGAGCGACTAGAACGATTAAAGGAAACGATAACACGAAGAAGCGAAACGGGCTGATACTATCAGCCCGGCGAAAAGAAAGGAAGAATTTAAAATCTCTTCCGGCCTTCCCTTCTTCGACTCTTCGTGTAAAAAACGTCCCACTAGATTTCGTTTTTTTGACAGTTTCAAGCCCCGCAGCAATACGCTGCGGGGCTTTTTCGTCACAGGCGGATCACTTCGTCAGCCCACTCTACCGCCTGGCGGTAGAGATCGGGCATCTCGCCATCATCAAGCTGCAGTTCCTTGGTATAGTCGAAAAAGTTTTCCCAATCCGCCTGTTCATAGGCGACAATGAGTTTGAAGATGCGGCGGAACATGTTGTCCTGTCCGAGCAGCGCCTCCTTGACATCGGAGGAAAGCGGCAGTTCCGGCAAAATATCGGCCATCGCCATATCAACGAACACATCGATCAGCGAGAACAGCCCCATCATAAAGACTTCTTCCGTTCGTCCCTTGAAGCCTGCTTTTTGTCCGATCAATTCGCCAAAGCGGGCGCGAATCATGCAGACCACAATCAGTTCATCGGTCTTGCCCTTGCTTACCGAGCGCAGCGCGATCAGCGAGACCCATTTCATCAGTTCTTTCCGTCCGAGCAGCACCAATGCCTGACGCACCGAACCGATCTCCTTGCGAAAACCGAACGACGCCGAATTGATGAACTTCAACAACTGATAGGTCATCGCGATATCCTGCAGAACCAGTTTCTCAATCGTCGGGAATTCAATTTCCGGCTTATTCAGTTCACGCAGGACTTTGAGCGGATGAATCCGGTTGCTGGCCATATCCTTGCCGGAAAGGAGCACCGGTTTACTGAAAAAATAGCCTTGAAAGTAACTGTAGCCCATCGCCACCGCTTGATTATATTCCTCGCGCGTTTCTACTTTTTCCGCGAGAAATTTCAGATGTCCGTTATCGAGCATTTTTACGACCCTGCGCCGTTCCTCTCCCTTGGTCAGGGTGAAATCGACCTTGACGATATCCGCCAGCGCCAGGAGCGGCTTGAAGCGCGGTTCAAAAACAAAATCATCCAGCGCCAGAATATAGCCTTCTTTTTTCAAGCGTCGGCAAGCTTCGACGACTTCCGGCGTCGGATCGACGTTCTCTAAAATTTCCACCACGACGATATCTTTCGGCAAGAGGAGGGGAATCTCGCTCAGCAGCAAATTGCCGGTAAAATTGATGAAAGCGCGTTTACCGCCGGTCATGGCATCCATCCCGATCGCAAAAAAGCTGCGACAGATCACTTCCGAGGTGGCTTCATCGCCGTCGAGTCCGCTAAAGGCGGTTTCTTTGCCGACCCGAAACAATAACTCATAGGCAAATACCTTTTGATGAATATCAAAAATAGGTTGCCGGGCCACAAACACTTCCATGCCTATCCCTCCCTAGCCGCTTGCTGGTCAACAGTTCAGCAAAAAAACCTTCTCTTGGTCTGTACAAGCCATAATTTCCACTTATTCTCTTTTCTTCGCCATTGCCGCCAATACTCCTTCGTGACGTAAGAACAAAAAAACGGCCCGACTTCTTTTACGAAGCCTGACCGATGTCTTCTTTATGGGCGCAGCAACCGATACGGTGCTTGCTCTTCGATAAAGAGGTTTATTTTTTTTCGCTGCGCAGACGCTTCTTTCAGCAGTGCGCGCAAGCGGGCCACGACTGCATCGCGCTTTGATTCTTCGGCCAAGAGCGGAGCATTCGTCAAAGAAATCAGCGCAGCGCCTTTTACGCCGCTATACGCACCGCCCGCAGCGACTGACAAATCCGCCAGCGCATGGGACGGCAAACGTTTCGCCAGCGCCTCGCACAGACGAAGCGCGGCCAGACAATCGGCCGCAATGGCCAGCGGAACTTGCGCCGCACGCCGTATCACCGGCTGCGCTTCGTCGCCTAACGGACGTCCCGGCGAAAAGAACGGCAGCAGTTCCTTAAGGATCGCTTCATCTTCGGCTGCCAGCGCACGAAGCGATTCTTCGAGCCGCTTCGCTTGCGCGCGTAAATCCGGCTCTGCATTTGCCAAAGGCGCAAGCATTTGCACCAAGGCGATCGCCAAGCTTCCGTAAACGGCCGCGACGCTTCCGCCGCCAGGCGGCGGACCGTTCTGCAGCGACTCTGTCATTGTTTGCAGGCTCGTGCTAAGCGACATGGCTCCTCCTACTCGACACTGACAATGAAGTGATAGTGCGGCTGGCCGCCCGGATAGAGTTCAACCTCGGCCGACGGCCACGCTTCTTTGATCAAAGTCGCAAGCGCTCTGGCCTCTTCTTCGTGCAAGCCTTCACCGTAGTAAAGACTGATGATTTCCGTATCATCATCGGCCAGTTTTTCGATCAGACCGACTAAGGCATCGCTCAATTCTTCGCCGTCCACCAAAACCCGATTATCGACAACGCCGATATAGCGTCCGGCTGCAACCGTTTTATCGTCGACGACGCTGTCGCGCACCGCGACCGTAACGGCGCCGCCTTTGATGTCGGTGATGCGCGCTTTCATGTTCGCAACATTTTCTTCCATTCCGAGCGCCGGATCAAAGGCAACCAAAGCCGCCAAGCCCTGCGGCACATTGCCCGACGGGATCACTTCGATCCGCTCGCCGAGCAATTTCTTTACCTGAGCAGCAGCCAGGATGATGTTCTTATTGTTCGGCAGCAGAATATACCTGTCGGCATTGCCTTGATGAACGGTCGCGACGAACTCTTCTACCGGAGGATTCATCGTCTGTCCGCCCATCACGATATGTTCCGCGCCCAACTGCTGCATCATCTCCGCCAAACCGGCTCCGGCAGCGACGCTGATAACGCCCAGCGGCACACGCGGCCGTCCTGTCGGTTCCGGCACGACGATCGTCTGGCGATGCTGATCGGACATATTGTCGATTTTAATATTGTGCAAGGTTCCCCAGCCCAGCGCCATCTCCAAAACAGCGCCCGGATGCGCGGTATGCAAGTGAACCTTCAGGAATTCGCCGCCTTCCGCGACAACCTGCGAATCGCCCTGGCTGGCCAGCAGCTTTCTCGCGTCGGCAACTGACAGGCGATAGCCTTTCACCAAAAATTCGGTGCAGTACGGATGCGTCAGGTCGGCAGCCGATTCGCCCGCCAGAAGCGGCGCGCCGCTTACCGTCAGGTGACGATCCCAGTCCGTTTCCGGACTTGTCATCTCGCCGCTCAGTCCGGCCAGACAACCTGTTAAAAAGACCGTCAGGCCTTTGCCGCCGGCATCGACGACGCCGGCCGATTTTAAGATCGGCAAAAGTTCCGGCGTCCGGGCCAATTCCGCCTCGCCGGCAGAAATCGCTTCGCTTAGGATATCGGCAAACGGAACATGCTCGCGCACAGCGCGGCGCGCGCCCTTGGCAATCCCTTTCGCCACCGTGAGGATCGTACCTTCGACCGGTTTCGATACCGAACGGTAGGCGTACAAAACGCCGTATTGAAACGCTTTGCCCAACTCGTCGGACGTGGCGCGTTCCTTGCCGGCCAAGCCTCTGGCGATGCCGCGGAAGATCTGCGACAGAATTACGCCCGAATTGCCTCTTGCGCCCATGATCGCACTGTCAGCCGCACGACGGCTGAGCGAGCCGATGCCTTCTTCCGGCGCTTCGCTGACCGCGCGCGCAACCGCGCCCAACGTCATAAGCATATTCGTTCCGGTATCGCCGTCCGGCACCGGAAAAACATTCAAATTGTTGATATATTCGTGTTCGCGCATGAACGTTCGGTGTGCACCGACAATCATGCGGCGAAAATCATTTCCTGTAATCCATTCCATCCGTTATGGCCTCCTACATCCGTTCCTGAAATATGATCCCCACCAGCCCTGGTCCTAAGTGGGCGCCTACCACCGCTCCAACATCCGCCGTTTTAAGCGGCACACCCGGAAACAGCAGTTTGACTTCTTCCAGCAAAGCCTGCCCTTCTTCCGGAGCGTCGATATGACCGACGCCGATATATTCAAAAGCATCATACTTGGCGACTTCCGCCAACATACGCTTGATGGCGCGTTGTTTCGTCCTCACCTTATCGAGAACGGCGACTTTGCCGTCTACCAGGTAAACCACCGGACGGATTTGCAAAATGGAACCGAACAGTGCCGCCGCGCCGCCGATCCGTCCGCCCTTATGCAGGTATTCGAGCGTATCCGGTACCAGAAACGTATGCGTCGCCGCCGCGCGTGCGGCAAGATGTTCTGCAATTTCTCTCGCGCCGACGCCGTCATCGGCCATTTTCAAGGCGACATCGACTAAATAGGCTTCGCCAATCGAAGCCGTGCCTGAATCGACGACAAAAATGCGGTCTTTTGCCAGCATCGCAGCCGCGCTGCGCGCCCCCTGCACCGTGCCGCTCAGACCGCCGGATACGGTGATTAACACCACCTCATCGCCTGCGTCGAGAATCGGCTGCAGCACTTGCAGCCAGTCGCCGGGCGACGGCTGCGACGTCTTAATCGGCAAACCGGTTTCTTTTTCCCTGCGAAACAGCTCCGTCGTGCTGATTTCGTCCTCGCGCCATTCCGTATCGCCCAAGGCAACCCGCAAAGGCACTTTATATAAATTTTCATGCTGCGCAAACAGCTCCGGCGGGCATTGCGCTATACTATCCACCACAATGTGTACTTTAGTCACACTTGTGCTCCTCTCAATGCTAATCAAAAAAATTCAAACTTACTTTACATTTTACCAGACTTCGCTTCTTAAATATATACTATCCGGCAAAACCTGTCTCATTTTCTCTCATTTCAGCCTTTCCGAAAGCCATTTTGAAAGGAAATTTACAAAATGAGTCGAATTGTTATACTGACTATAGTGGAATTCGGAAGGATTGAAGGAGTCACACATGGATAAGAAATTACTTTTCGCTCTGGACATCGGCACCCGCAGCGTTATTGGGCTCGTTGGCGAAAACAAGGGCGGCAGCATCGAATTGCTGGCTTCGGAACGGCGTGAACATCATACCCGCGCTATGCTGGACGGCCAGATCCACGATGTGCCTGAAGTCGCCAACGTCTTGGCGGAAGTTAAAAAGAGTCTCGAAGCCAAACACGGGCCTTTGCGCCGCGTTTCAGTCGCCGCCGCCGGACGGGCGCTTTGTACGATTCGCAGCAGCGGCGAACTCGACGTTTCCACCCGCGGCGTCCTGGCCGCCTCGGATGAACGTGCGCTCGAGCTTACCGCGATCCAGGCGGCGCAGCACCAGCTGGCCTCTTCGCATACGGTAGACCCGACCGCTTATTACTGCGTAGGTTACAGCGTCGTTCATTTTAATTTGGACGGTTCGCGCCTCAAGACCCTGATCGGTCAACGCGGCAAGACCGCAAACCTGGAACTAATCGCCACCTTTTTGCCGCGCCAGGTCATCGACTCGCTGCAATCGGCGATTCAGCAGGTCGGTTTGGAAATGTCGACGATGACGCTGGAACCGATTGCCGCGATCAATGTCCTGATTCCCCCGACGATGCGTCACCTGAACCTGGCCTTGGTCGACGTCGGCGCAGGCACGTCCGACGTCGCGATCACCAAAGACGGTACCGTCGTCGGTTACGGCATGGTTCCCTGCGCGGGCGACGAAATCACCGAAGCTCTGTCACAGCGTTACCTGCTCGATTTTAACGTAGCGGAAAAAGTAAAACGCCAATTGAACAACGTCAAGGCAAAGAAAGTCTCTTTCACCGATATCCTTGGCATGTCGCACAAAATTCCGACGGCGGACATCACCGCCAGCATCACGACGCAAGTCGGCGATCTGGCGCAATTGATCGCCACGCAGATCATGACGCTGAACAACCAACCGCCGCAAGCGGTGCTGCTGGTCGGCGGCGGTGCGCTCACGCCGCTGCTGCCGGAAGCGATCGCCCAGGCACTCGACATCCCTGGCCCTCGCGTCGCGGTGCGCTGCCCGGAAAACGTCGACGGCATTCACAGCATTCCGCCTGAGCTCTGTTCGCCCGATGCGGTCACGCCGCTCGGCATCTTGAAGCTCTCCGCCGGCCATTCGCTGACCTTCGTCAATGTCACGTTCAACGAACAGCCGCTGAATCTTTTCAATCTCGGCCAGCTTTCGGTCTCGGATGCGATGCTGGCGGCCGGAATCGACATTCGCAGTCTGCACGGCAAACCCGGTTTCGCTTGCACGGTGTCGGTCAACGGCAAGACCCGCTTCTTCCCCGGTACGCACGGACAGGCGGGACGTCTGCTCTTGAACGGCGAGGAAGCCGCCTTTCAAGATCTCATCAAAGAAGGTGATGTGCTGGAAGTCGTAAAAGGCGAAGACGGTGCGCCGCCTGTCGTAACGGTCGCCGATGCGGTCACCGTTCCCGCGCCGCTCGCGATCGAGTGGCAAGGTCAGCCCTGTCAGCTTACCGCGCTCATCCAGTTGAACGGCAAGCCGGTTTCCGCGGATACCAAGCTGACAGATCGCGACAAAGTGACTTGCAAACTGCCGGAAACGCTTGAGGAGGTGCTGGCGGCGCTGAGCGTCGACAGCCAGCCAAAAGAATACCAGTACCAAATCAACGGCAGCGACCGCAGTTATTCTCTGCAGCCGACTTTCCTTCACAACGGCCAGCCCGCACAACTGACGGACACGGTCAAAAGCGGCGACCGCATCGCGATGTTGTCCGCCCCCGGGCCGACAGTCGGCGACGTGCTCGGCCTGAGCAAGGTAGACGACGAATCGATCACGGTGTTTTTCAACGGCCAGCCCTGCAACATGCCGGTGCGCCGTTATACGTTCAGCTTAAACGGGGCCGCCGCGCAACCGGACAAGGAAGCGCCGGACGGCAGCCAGCTCGAATTCTCGGTCAGCGAGTCCAGCATGCCGATCATCAGCGACGTGCTTTTGGCATCGCGCTTTGACCCGCGCAGCCTGCCGAAGACCGGCAAGGTACAGTTGCTGCTTAACGGGCAGCCCGCGGAGTACACCGCCGTCGTCAAGAACGGCGATAAGGTGTCCGTCACCGCCCAGGAAGCGGTTGTCGCAGCGAATGCCTGATCCAGCCCGTCGTTCAAGCAAGAAAAAAGACCGACCCCATAACGGGATCGGTCTTCTTTCTTTTTTCAGCCGGTGTTAGCCCAGAAAGGCTTTGATGTCGTCTTCCACGCTGCCGATGCCGGCGATACCGAAGGTTTCGACCAATACTTTGGCGACATTCGGTGAGAGGAACGCAGGCAGCGTCGGGCCGAGGTGGATGTTTTTCACGCCGAGCGAAAGCAGCGCCAGCAAGACGATGACCGCTTTTTGCTCATACCAGGCGATGTTATAGGAAACAGGCAGTTCATTGATGTCGCTGAGCGCGAACACTTCCTTCAGTTTCAGCGCGATGACGGCCAGCGAATAGGAATCGTTGCACTGTCCGGCGTCAAGCACGCGCGGAATGCCGCCGATATCGCCGAGCGCGAGTTTGTTGTAGCGGTATTTTGCACAACCGGCGGTAAGGATTACCGTATCCTTCGGCAGCGCCTCGGCGAACTCACGATAGTAATCGCGGTCTTTCATCCGTCCGTCACAGCCTGCCATGACGAAGAAACGTTTGATCGCACCGCTTTTCACGGCGTCAACCACTTTATCCGCCAACGCGATCACTTGGTTGTGCGCAAAACCGCCGACGATCTCGCCCTGTTCCAACTCGGTAGGCGGTGCACAGCGTTTCGCATGCTCGATCAGCGCAGAAAAATCTTTAGCCTTGCCCGAAGCGCGATCGGCGATCTGTTTCAGTCCGTCAAAGCCCACCACACCGGTCACATAGACGCGGTCTTTATAGCTGTCTTTCGGCGGTACGAGGCAGTTAGTCGTCATCAGAATCGGGCCGTTGAAGCTTTCAAATTCCTTATCCTGAAGCCACCAGGCGTTGCCGTAGTTGCCGATGAAATTGCCGTACTTCTTAAAGGCCGGATAGTAATGCGCCGGCAGCATCTCACCGTGCGTATAGACATCAACGCCGCTCTCCTTGGTCTGTTCGAGCAGCTCTTCCAGATCCTTCAGGTCATGTCCGCTGATCAAAATGGCCGGATTGTTCCGCACGCCGATATTGACCTTGGTGATTTCCGGATTTCCGTATGTCGAAGTGTTGGCCTTATCCAAAAGCGCCATCACGTCGACGCCGTATTTACCGCATTCCAGAACCAAACCGACCAGTGCGTCCGCATTCAGCGTATCGTCCGTCGTCGCTGCGAGCGCCTTATCGACGAAAGCAAAGATCTCGTCCTGTGCATAACCAAGCGTATACGCATGTTCCGCATAGGCTGCCATGCCCTTGACGCCGTAGATCAAAAGTTCGCGCAGCGAACGGACATCTTCGTTTTCCGTCGCCAGTACGCCGACGCTGACCGCTTTGGCGTCCATTTCCGCTTCCGTATCGGCAAACCACAGCGCGCTGTCATGCGTCAATGCGATCGCCTTGCCTGCCTGTTCGAGCTCTTTTTTAAGCGCAGCGCGTACCGCCAAAGCGCGTCGGATACGTGCGACAAAATCGCTTTTCGCGAAATTGGCATTGGTAATCGTTGAAAAGAGCGACTCCATGATGAATTTTTCTACTTCCGGTTTCGCGATTCCCGCTTGGCGCGCCGCCAGATTATAGGCTGAAATCCCTTTTAACGTATGAATCAGTAAATCCTGCAAATTCGCGACATCCGCCGTTTTTCCGCATACGCCGCGCATGCTGCAGCCGGTACCCCGTGCCGTTTCCTGACATTGATAGCAAAACATTCCCATCTGATGTGCCTCCCTGTATCTTTTTTTAACTGAACTTATCTTCTGGCCTCATCATATCGGACTTTGCCGCCATTGACTGTGATTCGCATCACACCGCTTCGTTTTAATACAAAGAGTCGAAGAAAAAAGAAAAACAGGAAAAGTTCTTCGTTTTGAACTCTTCCTGTCTTCGCTGTTTGTTCTTCTACTCTTCGCGTTAAAGCCCCGACTTACGATACGAGACTTTTCAAATAATCCACGTCAAGCAGACGGATGCGACTGCCTTCGAAATCGATGATTGCATCTTTTTTTAACGCGCTGAGCGTTCGCGTCACGGTCTCACGCGTCGTGCCGACCAGGCTCGCCAGATCTTGACGCGAAAAATCGAGCTTAATTTCCGGCGTCTTCTCTTTGCCGACCTGTTCACCGGCGAGACGCAAGAGAACTTCCGCGGTACGCGACAAAACGTCGTCGAGCGCCAGATTCTTGATTTTTTGCTGCGCATACAAGAGCCTTTGACTCAGCGCCTTGATCAATTGCAGCGCCAGTTGATTATTACCTAAGACGAGGCGCTCGAGATCGACGTTTCTGATCATACCGACGCGTGCGCTCTCCACCGCGATCGCGGTCGCCGGATACGGCAGACTGTTAAAGAGCAACACCTCGGCAAACAATTCTCCGGGCTGCATCACTTTGATAATATGTTCGCGGCCGTCTTCTGACGTCTTGATGATCTTGACCTGACCCGCAATGACGTAATGAAAGCCTTCACCGGCTTCCCCTTCGAAAAAGATCGTTTCGCCTTTTTCCAACTGCCGCTCCAACGTATGTTGATCGA
Source organism: Azotosporobacter soli (assembly GCF_030542965.1). NCBI lineage: Bacteria > Bacillati > Bacillota > Negativicutes > Selenomonadales > Sporomusaceae > Azotosporobacter > Azotosporobacter soli. The sequence goes on along the minus strand of NZ_JAUAOA010000004.1, from coordinate 16,925 downwards.
TCAGCGCCAACAATGCGTCCGGCAAATTGGCGAATACCGGAATCGCTTTTAGATAATCGCAGTTTTTCATTTTTCACCTCCGGCTGTCTTCTTCAAGAAATGCCGCGCCAGCGCCTGATAACCGCGCGCGGCGGAAAAAAGATCCGCAAGCGTCACCGCTTCATCGACCACATGCAGATCTTCCGGCCGCCCCGGTCCGAAACCGAGCGTCGGCAGCTGGAGAATTCCGGCGCAGTAACTGCCGTTCGTCGCCATCGGATACACGACGGGTTTCGCCTTGATGCCCGCTTCGGCAAGCGCCGCCACTGCGCCGCTAAAAAACGGCCCGTCCGCTTCGTTCAGCCACGCCGCAAAACATCGTTTGCTGCCAAGATACTGTCCGGTATAACACTCCAGTCCCTCCTGCGCCAGCTCCGCCTCGGCCCGGAAAGTCTCATCCTCCGCTTGCAGAGTTGCGATCACCTGATGAATAGGGCCCAGCGCCTCTTGCTCGCCTTCCCCCGGCAATAAATAGCGGTCGAATGTAGCCCAGCATTTATGCGGCACCGTGCCAACCGCCGGATACGGCGCGGAAATGATATTCGTCAGGCAAAGCGCACCCTTGCCCAAGATCCGATGGCGCGGCGTCACGATATTTTCCATTTCGCCGATCAGCTTTTGCATCGCAGCGACGGCATTATTTCCTTGCTCCGCACAGGCGGAATGGACCGCTCGCCCATAGGTGGCAATCGACACTTCCGCTCTGCCGCGTTGCCCATGGGCCAACTGCAGATCAGACGGCGCGCCGAGAACGACGACATCCGGCTTCACGACATGCACGACCTGGCTGAAGCCTAACCCGGGAAAAATTTCGCCGCCGACGCTGCCGGAGACATAGAACGTTCCCGCCAGTTTTTCCTTGCCGGCGGCCAGCGGCGCCAAGCCGTAAACCATCGCGGCCAGCGCACCTTTCATGCCCACTGCGCCGCGGCCATAAAGCCGCCCCTCCTTCACGTCGCCGTCATAGGGATCCATCTTCCACTGATCGCTGCCGCTGACCGGAATAGTGTCGAGCTGCGCATCAAAGAGCACTTTCGCTCCCGGAAACGCGCCCTTGATTTCGCCGATGACGTTGCCCACGCCGTCACTCCAGACCCGGTCGAAACCGGCCTCTTTCATCAGTTCGAGCAGCACCGCCGCCGCTTCCTGTTCCTGACCCGCCGTTCCCGGCGCCTGAATCAGCGCCTGACAGCCCTCTTGTAGGCGCGCTTCGTCAACGGCCATTTCTTCTTTATCCGCACGGTTCATTCAAACACGCTCCCGTTATCACAAAATTTTCGGCATCATGCCGGGCCTTTTTTAATTTCTCGCAGCAATTTAAAATTCCTGCCGCTATATCTCTCGTTCATTTCATGTTACGATAATAATCGATTAGCAATAAAGGAGTCTTCGCTTATGAATTTGGTTCCCAGTTATCTCGGTTTCCTCTTCAGCTTCACGCTTATTTATCTCTTCGCCAACCTATATATCGCACGACGAACCTGGCGTCAGCTGGCATGGCCGCTTTGCCGCCGCCGACTTTTCTGCACCGCTTTGAGCGTCGCCGCGTTGCTTTATCCGGCAGGCCGAATCGTTGAAGCGTTAAGCGGCGCTGGCACCTTCAGCTATCTCTTGACGCTCTGCGGCGCATATTGGCTGGCTGCGACCTTCTACCTCTTCTGGCTGATCGCACTCGGCGATCTGCTGCGCTTCCTCTTGGCTCTGAGCGGACGTCCTCTGCCCTTCGCGCCGCGTCGTTTGGCAGCCGGCCAATGGCTGCTGATGTTTTTACTGGTCGGTTACGGCGCGTATAATGCCAGCCAGCCTGTGCTGAAAAACTATGAGCTCCGCATCGCCAAGGCGGCTCCGACGCAAAGCGAACTGCGCATCGCCATGGTCTCGGATATTCATTTGGGCAGTCTGATCGGCGTCAGCCAGTTGACGCCGATCGTCGAGCGGATCAATGCTCTAAAGCCGGATCTCGTCCTTCTGCCCGGCGACATCATCGACGGTCCGGTCGCGGTCTTGGCCGATGGTCGTCTCTGCGCGGAGTTCCGGCGTCTTGAAGCGCCGCTCGGCGTATATGGCTGCATGGGCAATCACGAATATACGGATCGCCAGCCGGAAGAATTCATTCGCTATATGAAAGAAGCAAATGTGATGATCCTACGCGATGAAATTCGCCTCATCAACAACAATTTCTACCTCGCCGGCCGCGACGATCTGTCCGCGCAACGCTTTCGTAATCAAGAGCGGCAACCATTATCGGAGTTGCTGCAAAACATTGACGCTGCAAAGCCGCTTTTGCTCCTTGACCACCAGCCAAAAAGTTTTGCCGAAGCCGTGCAAAACAGCGTCGACCTGCAGCTTTCCGGGCACACGCACCTTGGCCAGCTTTTCCCGAACCAGTTGATCACCGCCTTATTGTATCAGCTCGATTACGGTTATCTATCGATCGATCGTTTTCAGGCCGTCGTTTCTTGCGGCATCGGCACCTGGGGCCCGCCCGTCCGGCTCGGCAACCGCCCGGAAATCGTCTTGCTCACCATACATTTCAAGCCGTAAATAAGGGCATTTGTTTTTCTTTGCGCCTTCCCGTTGAACTTCATTCACGTTTAATTTAAAACGGTCACCTCGTCTTTTACGAGATGACCGTTTTCTCATTCTTCCTGCTCTTCTCCGGGTTCCGCTTCTTTCGGCAATTGCGTCACCAGGATCTTATCGATGCGCGCACGATCCATGTCGACGACTTCGAGGCGCAACCCATTCCATTCGAACACTTCCGCCGCGGTCGGGATATAACCGAAATAGGAAATGACGAAGCCGCCCAGCGTATGATAGTCGTTGCGTTCTTCCTCCGGCAGCTCTTTATAGCCGAACATCTTTTTAAAATCATCGATCGCGAGCATGCCGTCCAAAAGCCATGAACCGTCAGAACGCTGCACGATCTGCGGATCATCTTCCTCGTCGAGCTGCGGCATGTCGCCGATGATTTCTTCCAGTACGTCATGCAACGTCAGCATGCCGACCACGCCGCCGTATTCATCGAGCACCATCGCCTCGTGCATGCCCGCTTCTTTGAACATTTCGAGCACCTTGAAGACCGGCATCGATTTCGGGATGCAAAGCGGCATCCGAGCCAGTTTTTCGAGATCCCAGTCTTCTCCGGCCAGTTGTTTCGCCAGGATATCCTTGCTGTGCAAGATGCCGATAAAATCATCCATGCTCTCTTTCGCCACCGGAAAGCGGGCATGTCCGCTTTCTGCAATTCTTGCCAGGTTCTCTTCGCGCGGCTCCGTGACGTCGAGCCACAAAAGCTGCGTCCGCGGCGTCATGATCGAACTGGCTTTCAGATCGTCCAAGCGAAAGACGCGGTGCACCATGTCCTGTTCATATTTTTCCAGAGCGCCGCTTTCCGCGCCCTGGTCAACCAATATCTTCACTTCTTCTTCCGTCACACTCGCTTCACGCCGCCCCTGCACGCCGATCATCCGGCCGAAGAGTTTTGTTGAACCGCTAAGAAATTGCACCAGGGGCGCAATGCTCCGGCTGAACCAATACATTGGATAAGCAATGCGCATAGCCACCGCTTCCGCATGATTCACCGCTATCTTTTTCGGCAGCAACTCGCCAAAAATCAATGAGGCATACGTTATGGCGCTGATTACAATAATAAAAGACAGCCACTGGCTGTAAGGAGCGATAGCCGGTATGATCCGCAGATTTTCCGCCAGAACTCCGGTCAATGTTGCGCCGCCGAACGCGCCGGTGACAATGCCGATCAGCGTAATGCCGACCTGCACGGCTGCAAACAGTTCCGTCGGTTCTTCCGCCAGACGCAAGGCCAGTCGCGCGGCCTTATCGCCCTCGTCCGCCAATTGCGCCAGTTTTGTCGTCCGCGCCGAAACCAAGGCCAGCTCGGTCATCGCAAAAACACCGTTGGCAACAATCAACGCAAATAAGATCATTATTTCGATGATTATTATGTCACTACTGTCCAATGTCTCAATTACACTCCCTTATCTGTGCTTATTTAAGCAATTCATTATGGTATCATTTCGGCTTCTTTTTCGCCAATCCTGCCTGCGGCTTTATTTTCATTAAATTTCGCCAAATATAATTGACCGTATTTATCGTTCATGCTATCATATAGCCAAATACATATTTCCCCACAAGGGGAGTAGCTGTACGATACCTGTCGTCAATACGGGAAACCCGGCGGTATCGGCAATGAAGCGAACCATTGCAAGCCAGACCTTGTCTCATTCCGATGGGGCGAGGTCTTTTCATATCATCCAACACAATAGTAGGGAGGAATTACGATGAACAATTTAAAAACGACCGTCTTGATGGCCGCTTTGACCGGTTTTATGCTCCTGCTCGGCGCAAGCTTCGGCGGCAAAGGCGGACTGCTGCTGATGCTGATTATGTCGCTCGCGATGAATCTTGGCTCCTATTGGTTCAGTGACCGCATCGTCCTGAGCATGTATAATGCCCAAGAGGTAACAGCCCAAGAAGCGCCCGATTTGCACCGCATGGTGCAGAACCTGGCCGCACGGGCCAGCTTGCCTATGCCGCGCGTCTACATCATGCAGGATCCGTCGCCCAACGCTTTTGCCACCGGACGCAATCCGGAGCACGGCGTGGTTGCGGTAACCACCGGCATCATGCAGGCACTGAGCCCGGATGAATTATCCGGCGTCATCGCGCATGAGCTGGCGCATATCAAACACCGCGACACGTTGATCAGCACGGTCGCCGCTGCAATGGCCGGCGTCATCACTTATATGGCGCATATGGCGCAGTGGGCCGCGATGTTCGGCGGTCTTGGCCGCAGCAGCGACGATGACGAAAGCGGCGGCAGCGGCCTGATCGGCAGCCTGTTCATGATCATCCTAGCGCCGATTGCCGCGACCTTGATCCAAATGGGCATTTCCCGTTCGCGCGAATACGTCGCCGATGAAAGCGGCGGCCAGATCTGCGGCAACCCGCTGGCTTTGGCCAGTGCGTTGGAAAAGATCGAATACTACGCCAAGCACCGGGTCATGCCGAATGCTTCGCCATCGACCGCGCATATGTTCATCATCAACCCGTTCAGCGGCGGCGGCCAATGGTTCTTAAGCCTCTTCAGTACGCATCCCGCGACGCAGGAGCGCATCGCACGCCTACGTCAGCAGGCCCAGCTGCCTCGCTAGCAGCCCCTTTTAACGCGCAAAGAAGAAGAGAATCACAAAAAGACACGAAGTTGCGATTATTTCATAGATAATCCCTTCGTGTCTTTTTTCTTTGTCTCTTGCGTTGCTGCGTTCCTTCGATTAGCTCATAGTTCTTGGCAAAGCCGTTCAAATTCGTCTTCCAGCAGGCGCAAGTATTTCGTACAGTCGATTTCATGGCTGATCCGTGCGGCTTTTTCCAATTTCCCCGCCGCTTTCTCCAACGCGAATGCGCCAAAGTTACCGGCCGCACCTTTGACTGAATGCGCCTTTCTGGCAACGAGCGGCCAATCTTCTTCGGCAAGCGCGACCTGCATTTCTGCGATGATCGCCGCAATCTCCATGGGAAAACTCGCAATCAGCTCCTGCTCAAGCGTTTTATCGCCGCCCAGCATTTCGAGCAGATAGTCCTTTTTAAACACCGGCACATTATCCTGGCGGCGCGGCGCTTTGCCCAGCAGAAAACGCTGCAGAACCTGATAGAGAATCTGTCGGTTCACCGGTTTGCTCAAATATTCATCCATGCCCGCCGCCAAGCAGCGTTCGCGGTCGCCGATCATCGCATTGGCGGTCATCGCAACAATCGGGATCTGGCGCTTGGCCTGACCGATTTCGCCGCTACGAATCGCGCGGCAGGTCGCATAACCATCCATGCCCGGCATTTGGATATCCAGCAAGACCAAGTCATACTCCTGGCGATACAGCTCCGCCAGCGCGCCTTCGCCGCTTTCCGCGACATCGAGTTCTATTTCCTGGTTGGCAAGCATGCCGCGGATTACTTTTTGATTGAGGACATTGTCCTCCACCAGCAAAATCCGTCCCTGCATTTTCTCCGGCACCGTTTCTTGCATGAGCAGTGCCGCATTATCTGCGGCGTCGCCTTTGCGCAGCATGACCGTGAACCAAAACGTCGAGCCCTGTCCCGGCACGCTCTCGACGCCGATCTCGCCGCCCATCATCTCGACCAATTGCTTGGCGATGACAAGCCCCAGACCGGTACCGCCGAAGCGGCGGGTCGTTGACGCATCGACCTGCGAAAAACCGCGGAACAGCTTATGCATGCGATTTTGCGGAATGCCGATCCCCGTGTCCTGCACCATAAAGCGCAGAACAAACTGCGTCGCACTCTTCTCCTTGACCTCGCAGCGCAGCGCCACGCCGCCTTCCTGGGTAAATTTGATCGCATTGCCAACCAGATTGAACAGCACCTGCCGCAAGCGCAGCGAATCGCCGATCAGTAATTCCGGAATGTCTTCGCTTAGCTGGCTTTCCAAATAAAGTCCCTTTTCCTGCACTTTGACAGCCAGCAGAGCCAATGTCCGTTCCATAAGCTGCCTGAGATCAAACGCGGCTTCTTCGATCTCCATCTTGCCCGCTTCAATCTTGGAAAAATCCAGGATGTCGTTGATGATCGTCAGCAGACCTTCCGCCGAACTCAAAATGATCTCCACCTGTTCTTTTTGCTGCACATTGAGCCCGGTATCCAAAAGCAGCTCCGCCATCCCCAGAATTCCGTTCATCGGCGTACGGATCTCGTGGCTCATATTGGCAAGGAATTCGCTTTTCGATTGGTTGGCCGCTTCTGCCCGTTCCTTGGCGATGATCAGCTGCTGTTCCAGCTGCAACGCTTCCGTGATATCTTCCAGGACCACGACCAAGAGCGCCTTCTCATACCCCGGCAGTCGCGCGAGACGCAGTTCGCCGCTCATGTCGCGTACCTCGCCATTGGCCAGACGGTGCTTCACCTGTACCGGCATGCGTCCGTTCTTCTTGCAGATCGCGATCCGCTCTTGCAGGTCTTGCGGCGTCTCCGCTTCGAGCGAACCGAAGCGCAGGCCTTTCATGTCGCCATAGCCGTAAAACGTTTCGGCCGCCTTGTTCCCTAAGACGACTTCCAGATTTTCAAAGTCGACCAGGTACATGATCGACTTATGTTCGATGAACAGCGTGCGGAACTGCCCTTCCGCCCGGCTTGCTTTTTCCTCGATCGCCTTGCGCTCACTGATGTCGCGAATCACCAAGACACTGCCGTAAGGCTCACCCGCCGCATTGCGCAACGCTTCGCCGTTGATCTCGACCGTGACCGTCTTCCCGTTGCAGTCGCAGCACTGAAATTCTTTCGGCCCTTGCGGCGCCTGAAACATCGCCTGCCAGATGGCAAGGCCCCGTTCCCGGTCTTGCGGACTGACGAAGTTGAAAATATTTTCGCCAAGCGCCGGGTGCGCCTCGCTGAAACCGATCAGTTGGGTCGCCCGTTTTGAGGCAAAGGTGATTTCGCCGTCCGGCGTTGTGATCACGATCGCATCCGGCGACGCTTCGACCATCTTCTGATACAGTTCCTCGGAGCGACGTAACTTTTCCGCAATTTGCTGTTTCGCCGTGACATCATAACCGACGAGCAACAATTCGCCATTCGTGGTACGATTGCTTGACCAGTGCTGCGTCCGCAGTTCGCCATTTTTTGCCCGGACCTGATATTCATAAAAATCGCCGTCAGCGGCCATCAATTTGAGCCAGACGGCGGTGATGCGCTCCTTGTCGGCAAAGAATAGCTGCATCGGGTCATCGACGGTCTCAAGATCCTCCGCCGTATAACCGAGACATTCTTCGACCCGCTTGTTCCAAAGTTGCACCTGGTATTGACTGTCCAGGCAGGCGATCATCAGCGGCGTACGCTCATAAAGCAAACGAAAGCTCTCGTTGCTGCGCTTCAGCCCCGCCTTAAAAGCGCGTCCGCGCAGATAGGTCGCCATCAGCGCACCACAGCTCAGCGCGACAAGTAAACCTAGAAAATCACGCCAATACTTAGCTGTTTGCGAGGCCGCCTCGCCAACAATGCCGTCATCAATAAAATCAATGATGAAATATAAAGCCACTGCCGTCAGCAGCGGTACACCCCGTTTCCAGTCTTTCACTTACGCCCCTCCTCTGTACTCCCTCTCATTCTACCAATTTTGTCTTTTACTGACTAGCAAATCGATAATTTATTGCTAACTTTTTTTTCAACAGGCAGGAAACTTTCTCTCTCTAGTCTAATAGAACATAGATTAACAGCAATTATCAAGGAGGAACTTTTTCACTATGGCTTTACTGAATGAAAACTACCTAAAACTTCCCGGCAGCTATCTCTTTGCCGAAATCGCCCGCCGGGTCGCTAAATTCAAAAGCGAAAATCCGACTGCCGATATAATCCGCCTTGGCATCGGCGACGTCACGTTGCCGTTGCCGGCCGCTTCGTTAGAGGCGATGCACAAGGCCGTCGATGAAATGGGCGCGCCGGAAACATTCCGCGGCTACGGCCCGGAACAGGGCTATGACTTTTTGCTCAAGGCGATCATCGAGAACGATTATGCGCCACGCGGCGTCAAAATTGAAATGGATGAAGTCTTCGTCAGCGACGGTTCGAAAAGCGATGTCGGCAACATCCAGGAAGTTTTTGGCGTCGACAACGTCGTCGCGATCACCGACCCTGTTTATCCGGTCTACCTCGACACCAATGTTATGGCAGGCCGCACCGGCGAATACAACAACGGCATCTTCGAAAAAGTAGTCTATCTGCCCTGCAACGCGGAAAACAATTTCATTCCCGCCCTGCCGACGCAAAAAGTCGATATCATCTATCTTTGCGTCCCCAATAACCCGACCGGAACGACCCTCTCGCGCAGCGAACTGAAAAAGTGGGTCGACTACGCAAAAACAAACGGCGCCGTCATCTTATTCGACTCCGCCTATGAATCCTATATCCAGGAAAACGATGTACCGCACAGCATTTATGAAATCGAAGGCGCAAACGAAGTGGCAATCGAATTCCGCTCTTTCTCGAAAACGGCGGGCTTCACCGGCACGCGCTGCGCTTACACGGTCGTGCCGAAGAGCGTTACCGCCAAGACCGCAAGCGGCGAAACGCATTCGCTGAACAAATTATGGAATCGCCGCCACACCACCAAATTCAACGGCGTTCCTTACATCATCCAGCGCGGTGCGGAGGCGATCTACTCACCAGCCGGTAAAGCGCAGGTCAAAGAAATGGTCGCCTATTACATGGCCAACGCCAAAATCATCCGCGAAGGCCTTGCTGGCTTGGGTCTTCAAGTATTCGGCGGCGTAAATGCGCCTTACATCTGGCTGAAAACGCCGGGCGGCCTCGATTCCTGGTCGTTCTTCGACAAACTGCTGATCGAAGCGAATATCGTCGGCACGCCGGGCACCGGTTTCGGACCTGCCGGCGAAGGCTATTTCCGCCTGACCGCCTTCGGCAACCGCGAGAACACACTGGCCGCCGTCGAACGCATCAAGACGCGCTTGAAGCTATAATCACGCGTAAAAAAGACCTGCAGCAAATGCTGCAGGTCTTTCATTTTACCCTTATGCGCCGCGCAGATAGTACACGACGACGATCAGCGCCGCCATCGCCAGGCGATAGAGGGCAAAGATCGCAAAATTATGACGCTGTAGATATTTTAATAGGAAGCTAATGCAAAACAGGCCGACGATCGCCGAAGTCAGCGATCCGACAAGAAAGAGCGGATTGGCGATATTATGGATGATATCCGGCGTATGTTTAAGCGCCGCGCCGCCAATGATCGGCGTCGCCAGCAAGAAAGAAAACTTCGCCGCCGCTTCGCGCGAAAAACCCATCATCCGCGCGGTCGTCATCGTGATCCCGGAACGGGAAACGCCCGGAATCAGCGCCAGCGCCTGCGATGTGCCGATCAGCATCGCTTCTTTAAATCCGATCCGTTCAAAGGAAATGCGCTGTGCGACCGTCTTATCGACGAAATAAAGCACCACGCCCATCAGCGCCATACCGCCGGCAATAATCAGCGGCTGCGAACGAAAGAGCTGATCGATCTTCGACTCCAACAGCAAACCGGCCACGCCGCCCGGTATCGTCGCCGCGACCAGATACCAAAACATTTTTCCGTCACGCGTTTTCAGGCCCTGCGTCAGACCGCCCAACAACAGCTGCAGCCAGTCCCGGAAGAAGTAAATCAGCACCGCGACCAGCGTCCCGACATGCAGCGCCACGTCAAGCGCAATATCAATATTCTCGCCGCCCTGGCGAATCAGAGGATCCCACTCAAACAGCCAACGAACGATGATCAAATGCGCCGAACTTGATATCGGCAAAAACTCACCAAGCCCCTGCACAATGCCTAATACGATTGCGATAAACCACAACATCTTATCTGCTCCTTTTCCCCTTGTCTGCCGCGCACGGCAGGTCATTTTTAAAAACGTTTCCATTATATCGAATTTAGTCGCTTGGTGCAATGCTTATGAGGCATCGTTATCATTGACAGCCCTTGCTGTTAATGATAGCATTGGTACTGGTAGTACTAAAATAGTACCTGGGTTTTTCTTCTATTTAGGGAGGTGTTGCCTTATTAAAACGCGAATTATAAATGCAGCCCTTTCCGAAATGCATTTGCAGGGTCTTAAATTCACGATGAGCGATCTGGCACGCCGCCTCGGCGTCAGTAAGCGGACGCTGTATGAATCCTTTTCCAGCAAAGATGCAATCATTTCGGAAATCTTACACCTTGTCCTAAATGATCTCCGGATGCAACGCCAGCGAGTCATGAATGATGACAGCTTAAGTCTTATCGATAAGATAAAGACGATTTTGACGCTCCAGCAAACGCTCTTTCCTTCTCTCGGACAGGAAGACGCCCGGATCGCCATTGACATTAAGCGTCATATGCCTGAACTCTGGCAGGAAAAGGAGAATTGTTTTGACGACATGTGGCGTTTGGTCGAAGAACTCCTAGCGGCCGGAATGGCCAGCGGTTATTTCCGCCCTCTGAATCTGCCCGCCTTGCGTAAAATTTTAAAAGGCGCTCTGGCAGAAATGTTCGACTACGATTTTCTTTTGCTGCACAAGCTCAACCTCCCTGACATGATTTCCTATGTCACTGATGTAATTCTGTTCGGTATTGTTGCCGATCAAAAGCAGGACTGTCCTCGTTGAAAGAGGGCGGCTGCAGAAAGCGAGGAATGCCCATGTTAACAAATCACCCGATGAAAAAAAACCGCCTCACTGCGGGAATTCTAGCCGCACTCTTGGCGACCAGCCTGTTGGCAGGCTGCAGTGGCCAACAGGCCGGTAAAGCGCCGCAAGCCGTGCAGGTCAAAGCGATGCAGGTCATGCAGAAAGATACGCCTGTCGCTTATGAATTTGTCGGTCAGGTAGAAGCCAAAGATGAAGTCAAGGTGCAGGCGCGCGTTTCCGGCAACATCGTCGCGAAGATGGTAGCCGGCGGAGCGACCGTCTATAAAGGACAGCCGCTCTTTACCATCGACCGCCGTCAATACGATACGGCGCTTTTAAATCGCCAGGCGACGGTCGCTCAGGCATCTGCCGCACTTAGCCGCAGTCGCCGCGACGTGGACCGTTATCAGTCACTTTACAACCAACAGGCGGTTTCACAGCAAACGCTCGACAATGCGGTCGCCGAAGCCAATCAGTACGCGGCGCAGGTCGAAGCCAACCAGGCTTTGGTCCAACAAGCCCAGCTTGACCTGTCCGATACGGTCATCACTTCGCCGCTCGACGGACGCATCGATATCACCGATCTGAGCGTCGGCAGCTTCGTCCAGGCCGGTACCACCGTTCTGGCCACCGTATCCTCGGTCGATCCGATCCGCGTTCGTTTCAGTGTAAGTGAAAACGAATACATCCAGTTCGCGCACCAGATACCGGACAATGCGACCGGCATCTTAGGTCTTAACCTTGATCTGGTGCTCAGCGACGGCAGCGTCTATCCGATCAAAGGCCACATCGACCAGGTCGACCGCGGCTTATCGCAGGAGACCGGTACGCTGACGATCAAAGCGCTGTTCGATAACCCGCAAAAAATGCTGGTTCCGGGCATGTTCGCGCGCATCCGCGCCAATGGTGAAATGCGCCAGGGAGCGCTCTTGGTTCCACAGCGCGCCATCCAGGAACTGCTTGGCAAGAATTTTGTCACGGTAGTCGGCGCTGAGGATAAGGCCGAAAGCCGCCCCGTCAAATTGGGACCTAAAGTCGGCAATATGGTCGTCATCGAAGAAGGTCTGACCGCCGCCGACACGGTCATCGTCGAAGGCTTTATGAAAACGCCGCCGGGAACTCCGCTTCAGGTTGTCATCATGCAACTCGAAGAGCTGCAACTGCCGGCTAAGAAATAGGAGGTGGTCCGATGGCCAACTTTTTTATCAAACGTCCGATCTTCGCCATCGTCTTATCCATCTTCATCGTCATCGGCGGCCTGATCGCCGCTTTCACACTGCCGATCGCGCAATATCCGCAGATCACGCCGCCTAACATCAGCGTCAGCACCAGCTACAACGGTGCCAATGCGGAAGTCGTAGAACAGTCGATCGCCCAATTGATCGAAATGCAGGTCAATGGCGTAGAAGACATGGTCGCAATGCAGTCGACCAGCTCCGACAACGGTCAGTACAGCATGAGCGTCAAGTTTGAACTTGGCAAAGACGGTGATATCGCATCCGTCCAGACGCAAAACCGCGTCTCGCAGGCCAGCGCACAGCTGCCGACGGAAGTTATGAATAACGGCGTCGTGACGAAGAAAGTTTCTCCCGATACGATCCTTTATTTTTCACTCTGGTCCGAAAAAGGGACCTATGACAGCGTCTTCATGAAAAACTACGGCAGCATCAACATCGTCGAAGACCTCAAACGCATCAAAGGCGTCGGCAACGTCATGGAATATGGTTCCGACTTCGGGATGCGCATCTGGTTGCAGCCGGACAAGATGGCTCGCCTGAGCATTACCTCCAATGATATTTCCAATGCGATCAAAGCACAGAATCTCCAAGCCCCTGCCGGCACGATCGGCCAGCAGCCTTCGAGTCCCGGCCAGGAGTTTCAAATGACCGCACAGGTCAAAGGCCGTCTGGCCGAACCGGCGGAGTTTGAAAAGATTATGGTTCGGGCGCAGCCTGACGGTTCATTCGTCCGCCTCGGCGACGTCGCGCGCGTCGAGATGGCCGGCAAAGACTATCTGTACTACAGTGACGTCAACGGACATGAATCGGTCACTTTCGGCGTTCAACTGACGCCGGACGCCAACGCGCTCGATACGGTCAACAAGGTTCGCGCCTCGATTGACAATGCCGCCAAGCACTTTCCTGCCGATATGCAGGTCAAATATGTCGTCGACAACACCAAATTCGTAAAAGAATCGCTGGATGAAGTCGTCAAGACGTTCGCAGAGGCGCTACTTCTGGTTCTCTTCATCGTCTTCCTCTTCCTGCAAAGCTGGCGGGCCACGCTGATTCCGATGCTCGCGATCCCCGTCTCGTTGGTCGGCACGATGGGAGCATTTTTGCTTCTCGGCTTTTCGATCAACACGCTGACGCTGTTCGCGATGGTTCTCGCGATCGGCCTTGTCGTCGATGATGCGATCGTCGTCGTCGAGGCGGTCGAACACCATATGCGCCATACCGGGCTCAACCCGCGTGCGGCGACGATCCGCGCCATGTCCGAAGTGTCGGGCCCTGTCGTCGCGATCGCCTTCGTACTGGCCTCGGTGTTCATTCCGGTCGCGTTTATGGGCGGAACCGTCGGCGTATTGTACAAGCAGTTCGCTTTAACGATCGCCGTTTCGATGGCGCTATCCGCGATTGTCGCGCTTTCGCTGACGCCTGCCCTCTGCACGCTGATTCTGAAAGCGCACGATCCGAACGCTCATTCCGGCTGGCTGGGTCGTTTCTTCGACCGTTTTAACACTTGGTTTGACAACATGACGGAGAAATACGGCGGCAGCGTCGGCGGCTTCATCCGCCGCTCCAAGCTCAGCCTGCTTCTTCTTCTCGTACTGGTCATCCTGACCGGAGCCTTGTTCCAGGCACTGCCCACCACCTTCGTCCCCGACGAAGACCAAGGCTATTACATCACCACAATTGCTTTGCCGGAAGCGGCCAATATGGACCGCACCCGCGCGGTGGCAAACAAAGTTGCCGCAGGCATCCGCGCGATGCCGGGCGTTCAGGACACGATCGTCATCACCGGCTATGACATCATGGTCGGAGCAATTAAACCAAACTCGGCGATCATCTTCACCGGTTTGAAACCCTGGTCTGAACGTACGACGGCGGATCTTGGCCTTGCCAACTTTATCCGCAGCACGTTCGGCGCCGGTTTTATGACGCCGGAAGCAAATGTCCTCGCCTTTAATCCTCCGGCATTGCCGGGCGTCGGCAGCTTAGGCGGCTTTACGCTGATGCTGCAGGACAAAGGCGGCGGCAGCATCGATGAACTCAATACCACAACGCAGCAATTTCTTGCCGAGGCCCGCAAACGGCCTGAAATCGGCATGATCTACTCTACCTTCCGTACCGACACTCCGGCCTACCGTTTTGAAGTCGACCGTGAAAAGGCAGCGAAACTCGGCGTTCCGACCAGCGATGTCTTCGGCGCCCTGCAAACCTTCCTCGGCGGTTCGCAAGTCAACGACTTCAATCGTTTCGGCCGTACTTACAAAGTCGTCATGCAAGCGGATCCTTCGTTCCGTTCCGATGTTGACGCGACGCGCTTCTTCTTTGTGCGCAGCAGCAATGGAGCGATGGTTCCGCTCAACACCTTGGTCAAACCAAATGAAATCAACGGGCCGACTGCCATCAAGCGCTTTAACGGCTTCCGCTCCGTACAAATCGGCGGCAGCCCGGCGCCCGGCTACAGTTCAGGCCAAGCGCTGAACGCACTCGAAGAAGTCGCAGCGCAAACACTGCCCAGCACCTTCGGTTATGAATGGGCGGATCAAAGCCGCGAAGAAAAACTCTCCGCCAAACGGGCGCCGATTGTCTTCGGCTTTGCGATCCTCTTCGTCTTCCTCTGTCTGGCAGCGCTTTATGAAAGCTGGAGCATCCCGTTTGCGGTGCTGTTATCGGTTCCGACCGGCCTGTTCGGCTCCTTCCTGCTCTGCCACATCAACAACTGGGTCCTACCGCCGACCGCTAAGTTGGCGAACAGCGTCTATGTCCAGATTGGTCTGGTCATGCTGATCGGTCTGGCTGCCAAGAATGCCATTTTGATCGTCGAGTTTGCCAAAGTCCGTGTGGACAAAGGCATGCCGATCGTCGACGCGGCCATTGAAGCAGCGAAACTGCGCTTGCGTCCGATCCTGATGACTTCGTTCGCATTCATCCTGGGTTGCGTACCGCTCGCCATTGCAACCGGCGCCGGCGCCGGTGCGCGCCATTCGATGGGAACGGCGGTTGTCGGCGGCATGCTCGCGGCCACGGTTCTCGGAATCTTCCTGATTCCTGTCCTGTTTGTCGTCGTGGAACGTTTTGCCTCTAAGTTCAGTCGCAAGAAAAAAACGACCGACGCCCCGGTCAACAGGGACGAAGAATAAAAAGAAGATCACCCCACAGTTCCTATTGAACTGAACCAGAAACAACGTACATAAAATAAAACGCCCAGAAGTAGAATAGCTTTAAATTACGCAAACTGGCATCGTTTTTCATACGGTGTCAGTTTTGTTTTTAGTTGAATGCGTTCAAAATTATAAAAATAGATATACTCATCGATAACCTCGTTAGCCTCTGCAAATGTTTTGAGATGTATTCTCGAAATGCATTCTGCTTTCAAAATACTAAAAAAGTTTTCAGCTAATGCGTTATCATAACAATTTCCTCGCCTTGACATGGACGGTGTAATACCATACTCTTTAGTTAGGTTAAAATACCCCTGTGAAGTGTATTGAAACCCTTGGTCACTATGGAGTTGCAGCTCTGTAGTGACTTTTTCCTTTTTCATGGCAGTTCGAATTGTTTCAAGAACTAAATTTACAGTTTGTTCTGTTCCTGTTTTATAAGCAATAATACTGCGATCAAACGCATCGCGTATCATTGATAAATACAGGATTCCTTGGAGTGTATGGATGTATGAAATGTCGGTAACCCATTTCTGATTCGGCGCAGTTGCTTCAAAATCACGATTGAGTAGATTTTCATATTTATGAAGTTGTTGCTGCATTCTCTTGTATTTTTTACGTCGGCGAATTTGAGATAATAAATTATATTTGCTCATTAAGCGAAGAACGGTTTTCGGATCAATAAATATATTTCTATTCTGTTGAAGCCACAAATGAACCCTTCGATATCCATACGTTCTTTTTGATATTTCTTGGCATACCGCAATTTCTGCTACGATTCGTTCATTGCGATTCGGTTGATTCATGCGATGAACAAAATCATAGTACCCACTGCGTGATACATCAAAAAAGTCACACATTGCAGAGATAGAATAGCTGTCTTGGTTTTTATAAATTGCCATGTATTTTACAGATGGCCTCACTTCCTTCCAACGATTTGAAGAAAAGAACGTAATAGTTCGTTTTCCATCTTTAAACGCTTGATTTCATTATCTCTTTTATCCTGTATGGTAACATAGCTTTTAGGCGGTCTGCCTTTTTTCCGTGGAATAATTCCAGATTCAATCATCTTTTGTTTTCGGTTGTGTCTTCGGATTAGTTCTTTGATTACGTATTTATCCTTAAATCCATAGAACTCGCTAATTTCACGATTCGTTTTGCCTTCTTCTTTCATTTTTAGAACGTCGAGAATAATGTGTTCTCCAAAATGTTTTATTCCTCTTTGCCCTGACATATGAACACCCCCAGTCATAGATTAATTATCTACAACTGGGGGTGTTTTGTCATTGTCCGTTTTTATTGGTTCAGTTCA